>CAZLRI010000010.1:0-15581 GCA_964561745.1 uncultured Pseudobdellovibrionaceae bacterium
CTTGGAAGTTTTTTCTTTATTAGCAGTTTTTTTGCAACTTATTTACGAAAGAACCTTTTTTATTATCCCTCTTGCATAACTTAAGTACTTTAAAAACATTTGTGCATGTCTGTAAAAAGTCATTTTTCTCCTTATTCCTCTCTCTCACCATTCACAACAGCTATTGCATCTAAATCAAAACCAAAAGCATTTCCTGAAAGACCATCTCCATACAAATCCCTGATCTTTATATATCTTGCTTTATCAATCCCAATATCTGAAAGATCAAATTGATCCCCGCCAGCATCATCAATATCAAACGGGCTAATTCCACTTGCAGGTATTGCATTTACCCTTTTCCAGCCAGCGCACCCAGTAAACGGATATTCCTCTTCGTGACAATCAAACTCTGTAAAATGTACACCATCAGAGCTCACACCAACAATACCCAATTCTGCATATGGAGTTGTTTCATCTCCATGAAGGTAAAAAGGATTTTCAAATACAATAAAATCAACTCCATCTCCGTCTGCAACCTGACAATCTCCTAAATCAAGAATAATCTCTCCCTGATATCCCAAACTCAGCACATCAGTAGATCCTCCCGGAGGACCTAAAACAACTTCTGGAAATGATTCACTTCCATAACCGCCATGTTCACCAATATCAAATAACACAACTGCTTCAGCAAACCCCTGACATGAAACAAACCTGTCTGTAACTTCTGCATCTAAGTCATCTTCTGGTTCCAGTTCTGGATCTTCATCTGTATCTTCAATTGGTTTATTAATATCAGGCTGTTGTTCAACAACAACTTCACCAACATCATATACTCTGATAGCACCTGAAGCAGTTGACTGATCTATGCTTGCAGAAATAGTAACATACCCGCTTTTTACAGGAAGCAGTCGTCCGCTCTGTGTTATTGACGCCACCCTTGTATTAGAGCTCAACCAAACAATATTTCTTTCTTCGTTTGTGTCAGGATACACAAAACTATCTGTAAGTCCGCTTGTCCTTTGTCCGGTCGGCAAAATAACAGTCACTGATAATTGATATGAAGATCCTACATTTATCTTTTGATTAGGAACTCCAAGGCTCATCATTACAAGGCTGCTTGTGCTGCCATTATAAGTTTCAACCGGATAATATCCCTGATCTGTTCCACAAGCAGAAATAATAAATAACAGGCATAACAAAATTACATAATTCTTCATGGTTATATCTCCTAAACGATATACATCATCTATCTATAAAAGTTATTGATCCTGGAGGAGCGCCAATAGGTATTGGTCCAGATACTATTTCACCATCTCCATTAACTATAACCACACCCGGGTCTGTTGGCGATCTTTCTGAAATCAGCAAGTTGCCATTTGATGCAATTGAAAAATCCGGAAGATAATAAGCATCTGATACATAAAAATCTTTATTAAGAATTTCGTAAGTTAAAGGATTAAATAAAGATATATATTTAGAATCAACAATTACAAACGCCTTTTGATCTGAAGCAATTCTTATCTCAGTTGGATAACCTCCCAGATCTGCATCATCAACCATTATACCAAGGCTCTGAAATGTGTCAGGATCTATTACTTCAATTCCACCATATGGATCATTTATGTCAGTATCCAGATCCTCATACACACCGCTATTTGAAACATATATTTTTTTGCTAATTGGGGAATATGTTATATCAGCTGGATTGCGACCTTGAAGTTGTATTACATGCACGAATTGATCAGTTTCAACATTTATTACAACTAGTTTGCCATTTGTATCAGCCCCATATACTAAATTTTCTGGAAGATCAGCCACACATACAAAAAGTTTATCTCCCACTAAAACCATCTGACCTGCTCTGGCTAAACCTTCTCCTGCATCAGTATATGGCTTTAAGTCAATTGAAGTAATCTTTTCACCTGTAAACGGATCAATAACAAGGAGATCATCTGAATTTTGTTCATCAGATTCTGAATTAAATCTTGCAACATATGCTTTGTGTTCCGAAGCTAAAACAATATCCTGCGGATTTGATCCAACTCCAACCGAGTAATCAGCAACTATTGTAAAAGTTATTGGATCAATAACCTGCACGCTGTCTGCGCCAAATCTGTTGATTATAAATAAAAATCCGAAAAAACTTCTTAATATAATATCAGGTCCGTCTGTAGTAATTATCCTTTGTTGGACTTGAAAAGAGTTGCCAAGATTTAAAGAAGCTATAGATGCAACAGGATCAGTAAAATTCGATGCTGCAACTATTGTAAGACTACCAACTGGAATTGTTACATCAGAAGGGAGAGTTCCTGTTGGTGTATTTGCATGTTCACTTTCCTGAAACGCAGATGTTTCAGGATTTGTTGAATCACTTATTGTCCCTCCACATGAAACTAATAACAGCACTAAACCTAACAAAATAATTTTTTTCATATCACACTCCTATATTTTAATGTCTAATGTTCCCCAATATGATCGCCCGGGCAAAGGATATCCAACCAGATCTGATATCCTGTCGTTTAAAAGATTCTGCACTGAAAATGACAAACCAAAGATTTTTGTAAAATTAATTGTGGTACCTAATCCAAGCAAGACCCTGTCATTAACCTTTAAAAGATTTTGGGTATCAAGATAGTTGCCACTTATATAACGCAAATCGCAATATAAGTTGGAATTAAACCAACTTGTCCATTGTTCATCCCAAGCAATAATAGAATACAACTCATGTTTTGGTCTTCCGGGAAGATACTTGCCTCTGGTATCTGGATTGTTTGATGTGTCTTTTGCTAATTGAAATGTATAACTTGATGTAAACTTTAATCTCTTTAAAAATTTGGTTATTATTACTATCTCAGCCCCTTGAATAAGGGCTTTGTTTAGATTCATAGCCTTTATTGTATAAGTTGATGTCTGAACAAACTGGATCAATCTATCAACATCATTACGAAAATAGCTGGCTTCAAAATGCCCAAAATTAAACCATGATTTACCAAAATAATCATATGACAACCCAGCATCAATATTAAATCCTTTTTCAGGAACAAGGCTTGGGTTTCCTTCTATTGATCCCTTATCTCCAAATAATTCACTAAAAGTGGGATTTCTAAACCCTCTATAGATATTTGATTTAAGATAAAACTCATCTAGAAGTCGAAGAGAAGCACCCAACTTAGCTGAGAACTGATAATCATTTCCTGATGGCAGATCTCCGTTATTATATAGGGCTTCAAAACGAACAGAAGGAACAATATTCAATCTCTCTTTAAACATTAAATCTGCCTGCAAACCATTGTGCAAAGACTGCCGGTTACTTTTTCCTCCGTCTTCTGGCGGGCCAATCTTATTTTCTGGAGCATAATACTCAGATCTCTCTGCTACAAAATAAATCAATTTATAATCTGAATTAAACTCATAATTTAAAGATAGCTTTGGTCCAAAACGATATGTTTTATCATTTGTATCTTCTGGAGTTAAACTTATCTCTGCCTGAGGATCCCAAAACTCACTATTAAGATAATCAAAAAACATATCAAAGTGCATATCAAGATGAGAAGTAAACAAACTATTTTTAGCTAAACCAACTGAAGTGATATTTCGCCATGTAGTAAGATGTGCATTTGTAGATAATCTAGACCCTAAGCCAGGCACACCTTCCTGTTTTTGGAAAAAAATATTTGTTATTGATAAAGTCAAATCCAAAGGAAGGGCTATAAGACCTTTTGTAAATAAACTGTTTGAAGAAAAAGCATTGTTCTGCCGCCTCAGGATTTTATCATCCTGTGCATTAAATCTTGTTCCATTATTATCCTTATAAGTAAAATCTCCCTCGCTCCTCGAATTTTCATATGCCAACACAGTGGAAAATTTATTCCATGATTTTTGAAGATTTGCCTTAAACTTCACAGATTCAAACGATCCTACTGTAAACCCTGTAGATGATTTTGTTTTCTCACTTACCCCTTTGCTCTTTAGGAGAATAACTCCACCTATGGTTGATTCTGGCACAATACCCGGGCTTCCACCTCTATAAACCTCTACAGAATCTATTGAGCCTAATGGTATAATACCAAAATTAATAATGGCTCCATTTGCTGTAGTTATTGGTATATCATCAAAATATATCTGCACCTGATTTGTTGATGAGCCTCTAACTGACAATGCTGAAAAATCATCCATTCCACCATAGCGTTTTATATTAATACCTACTGATTGTTCCAATAATTGTGGAATGGTGTGTATATCTTTGTCTGATTTATCAGGGATTAGAATTGTATGAATTGCAGTTGAATCTAGAGTTGGGCGTGGCAATGTTTCTACTTTGTCTTCAACAACTATCTCGCCTAAATCAACTGGTTCTGACGCAAACAAGCTGATTGGCAAAAACATAATGCCGCATAGAATAATAAAAAAAACCTTTCTCAGCTCAAGAAAGGAATTATAGGTAAAATAAGAAACCATTGGTTTATCTCTTTCCTCGAAGAGAGCTCTAGTTACAACATCCAGTATAAGGTTTCCTGACTCTGAGAAAATGCTTTAACTGCCTCCTTGCCTTCCCATTTCATCAATCACACAACAACTTGAATCTGAAACAGTGACTAATCGGAGGTTTTTACTCTCATTACAGTGGCGGGACCGTGCGGGATTTTCACCCACTTCCCTTAAATACAGGACAATTCTTGTTTTGTGGTTTACATAACAGAAGGTTAAAAACAATGTCAATCTTTTGATTTCTTTTTTGAAGCCTTAGCCTTTTTATCTGGCTTTTCCTTTTGCCCAACTACACGAAACTTTGATCTTATACCATAATCAAATGGTCTCATAAGTGGAATATCTAACACAAAGGTTTCCTGCGTAATAACATCATCTGGAAACTCTGCTTTTATCTCCTGCGCCCATTCAAAACAAATAAGAATCTCTGCTATACAATAATCAAAATATTTACTGTCCTCTTCACTAACCCTTGGTAATTTTGTGCATCTATTTGCCAACATAGAAGCAAGAGCTACACAAAACTTTGTTTCTTCTTCAGGACCTAATTTAAGAAAATGATTTATTAACAATCTCTGTATAATAATACGAATATCGCGAACAGCAGTTGCCAGAATATCGATTGGCTTATTTAGCTGCCGTTCCATTAAATAAAACTCAAACATCTCCAAAAGATTCTTAACCTCAGCATTAATGGCTGTCGGCTTATACGATTTCTTAGATTTGTTTTTCATAAAATAGATTCTATAAAAAAATTATCATATCGCAATAGGTTTTGAATAATATAACTTATTGCAAAATAATAATTTCAACTCGCCTGTCATATTTATTACCCTGTCCTGTAAACTGCGTTTCGCCAAAGCTTTTAATAGTTGGTTTTATGTTTGAAAGATATTCAGGACTACGTTTCATGATACATTCCCAAACCTTATTAGCTCGCTTTTTAGATAAATTGTGATTATAAACCTTATCGCCAACAATATCAGCATGCCCATTGATTTCGATCCTTTTAAAATCCTGATTGATTAATATTTCAACAATGTCACCTAACTTACCTGCTTCATTGTCTACAATCACTGTTCGATCAAAATCAAAATGTACTACAAATTTTTTAACAATTGGCTTTGTCACATCAGATGTTTTTACCTTTCTATCCTTTTTACGATAAATATAATTTACACCTAGCATACTGCCCCATTCTGGGGCGCCAGAACCAGATGAAATTCCCCAAAGACCCCCCACTTTAACATTAAGAGGAGCTTTTTTGGGTCTCCATCCTAACCCTGCTACTAGTATAGCTGGTGTTGAATTAGATGTTTTAAAAAAATCATTAAATGGAGTTTTTACATCTCCTTCAATTAAAACAGAAAAATTATCAACTGGTTTTATATCAACACCGCCGCCCAATAAAAAACGATTTCCAAATGATATATTATTGGAATCAACTTGCTGTCTAAATTCACTCCCTATATTTAATGTGATTCCAAAATGCTTTGATATATCTTTATCTGCTATCGCCTTTATAGCCCCAACTGGATATGTGTCTCCTAGAAAATCTGCGCTTTTACCAGTTGGCAGGTTAAAGCATGCATTTATTCCCAGCCCGACAATTTTGTCTTTTTTATTTAGAAAAGTTATTTTGTTTGAAATCTGCAAATCGCTTATTGCTGCATTAGTTTTTATATCCGACCTTAGAGTATCTACATTCCCATACTGATAAAACCATGCAACCGGCAGATCTAATCCAAGCTGCCACCAGCTAGTTATACCCAATCCTGTATAAAAATGTTCCACAAATAAATGGTTCATGCCGTCTTGTACCCGGATATTACTGCGATAAACTTTTAACGGTTCATATCCATAAGAAAACATTGAACCAAATAAAAATGATAGTTTGCTTAATTGTTCAGTGGTATCAGCATAAAAAAAAGAATAAGATGATAAAGAAGGATATTCGCCAACTAAGTTAAACTTACTGGCTGATGCATAAGTTAAAGAAGGCAAAACAACTGATACAATTATACATATTGTTATAAATCTTCTCTGCATTAAAATCCTGTTTTTAATACTGCCGGATCATGGCTTATATTTAACTCGTCAACCGCAAATATAAAATGCAATGGATCAGAAAGCATCTGTTCATCCCAATTACTATCTTCAATACATTCGAATCTAATTATAAATGACCCTGTTTCAGCATTATCTTCAGATGAAAGATTTATATCAGCTAAACTAGTTGATCCTTGAATTTCATGACTTTCGTTTTCTCTGTATACTTTTACATTAACTATATTTTGTTCATCTATTTTCATCTCAATACGATACCATGTATGAAGCGAAACATTTCCTCTTTCAACAATAATAATATTATTGCCTATGCTTACCTCTTGCCCAAAATAGAAGTATATATCCTTTTTACCTCTGAATAAGGTCTTTACAGAAAAATTTTCATCTAAAACATTTATATAAAACTGAATATAAATCGGCGGTATGCTGTTTTGATTTAAAGAACAATTAGAAGTATTGCTAAGTGCAGCATAATATGTTGGATAACGCCCTGCATTGTAAAGTTTTGCTTTCAAACATTTTTCGCCGTGAAAACATGACGATGAACTTATCTCTGCTTCTGCTGTTGCATAGTTAAGTTGCCCAAGTGTCCAATCAGATTCTTCTGATAGAGTTCCAACAGGATATGTATCAAAAGAGTCAAACAATATGCCTGTATCACAAGTTGAAAGAGAGGTATTTGCCTGATTATTTTGACCTGAACTGCAGGATAAAAATAAAAATACAATTAAAGATAAAACGAGTTTATTTTTCATAAATAGTCTTACGGACAAATGTCATTGAAAAATGTAAAATGCGTCCAATAATCCCGCCCTTCTTCGTAGCATGTTGGCCCATGATTATAGTTTCTTACCACAGCTTCCGGGTTGGTGATCGTGCCACTCCAATGATTTCCAAAATAATCTGACCAAATATTATCAGCTGCATGATGATAATATGAAAAGCCTTCTTCTGAAGACGGAGATCTGAAATAAGTATTATAGCCATAAAAATCTAATACGCGGAACTTATTTTTATATAACATTATGTTAAAACTATGACTGCCTTTTTTAAGCTCGCTGGCTTCCGTACCTTCTGGAGCACCAAACAACATAAAACGAATATCAAAAGACTCATCTACCCCTTCTTCCGACTCAAGTGCACTCGTATCAAATGTATCCGGCATACAGTCTTCGTCTCCGATTCTATGGCACCAGTCATCATGGTAGTCGGCAATAAAAATGCAATTCTGATTTATTCCAACATGCCTCATTAAAGATGCCCGCAAAATCGCATGATCCTCGCAATCACCGCAATACAAAATATCTTTTTTGCCACCAACGCCGTTTTCACTTGTGCAATGACCCTCAAAAGCGGGCAATTCATCAGGATTATCCGAATAGTGTTCTTCGTACCACTTTTTATTTTCTTTTCCTACATACCATCCTGTTCTCCCTGATGATTCAACAACTGTTATTCTCGCTGTTTGCGATCCTTCCCAGTCTCCTTCGTCGCGCATCCACCTCATATGCTTTCCTACATAGTTTCCCATAGCTTCCATTTTTTCATAAACATCTAGTTCAGACACTTCCTTATCCTTATATTCAGCATATTCTGCCAATGCATTATTAGCTGCTGCAATAACATCAGGATCTCCAAATGAATATAGATAAGACTCAGGTCCATGCCCAAAATCGTATCCATTACAATCTACACAAACAGAGGGGCATATTCCTCCGCAATCCACGCCCAACTCTCCAACAGCTGCATCAAGCTTTTCATTACTGCAATGTAGTTCAATATCAGATGCGCCAACAATATAAGTTGGTTCTTCAAGCGTCGTTGATAAAAGCGGGCCAAAAGCTTTAAAATAGATATTGCCATTAGATACTGATATATATGAACCTGGGCCGTTAAGCCATGTAGCATCGTGGCTGTGTTTATAAAATAATTTATCTGCATCAACAGAATAGGTCCCATAAGTATCTGCCATTTCAGCTTCCGAAATCATAATCTCAACGCCGACATTTCTTAAAAATCCCCTATTAGATGTAATCCTATATACGGGTGTGCTTATTCTATAACTCGGATTTGTAAAGTTTCTAAAAGGTTCTATCCCGGCTCCAGCTACGTATTTCTCAATATTAATTACAGCATCAGTTTCAACTGAATTAGGATAAACTTTTATTTTTAGTCCCAAATCCTCGCTTTTTATTTCCTGATATCGACCGGGCTGTATCGCTATTTGCTTGATATTAAGCGTTACTGCCGAGCTCCATCTTGAATTAAAAATATTTTTCCCATCTTCCCAAACCTCTGATCTGATTCTCCATTGATATATACCAGGAGACAATACATCTTCTGGAATCCGCAACTCAGGAATTATTATACCTCCTCGTTCCAAAATCACATCAGCAAATGCTGGATCTCTAGCAATTTGCACACGATAATTAGTCACATCTGCCGTCCCTACTTCCCATGATAAATCCGGTGTAGTTGATGTACACACATCTGTTGCCGCAGGAGATGATCTATGTGGTGTTGTTGGAACTACTCTAAAACTAAAAATCTCGCTCCACTCAGACCAGTTTGTACATCTGTCTGCGGCTTTCACACGCCAATAATAATTGCCTTCATATAGCAATAAATGTATAGGCATTGTAAATGATCTATCTGACAATGTATCTATGTCTAATATCGTAGATGAAAACGAAGGATACCCTGATATCTGAAATCTGTATCTTACACTATCATCTGAACCAGACCATACAAACTCTGGATTAGCATCTACTGTACTCTCGCCATTTGTGGGTGAGAGCAACATAGGCGGATCCGGAGGCGTATAATCCGGAATTTTGGCTGTCTCAAATGCAATTTCATATTCTGACTCCATGTGATTTCCTGATAGATCAGCTACATTTGTGGAAACTACAAAACGATATATACTTTCATATTTCAAATTTAACGCAGGTGATATGGTCACTGTTCTTGTGTATATATCGTATGAAATGGTTTTTGATATTTCAGTGCCACCAAGTGTTGATAAAATAAAGTTATCGGTATTAATTGTCTCAGGAAAAATATTTTCACTAAAATTTATGAGAATTGATGCATTAATTGGGAATTCCCTTGAACCATTAATTGGATTTGAGGACGAAACCCACGGTGCTAAGATATCCGGTTCTGTGCCAGTTTCAAATGTAAATGCATAACTTGAAATCTCTACTCCTTCTGCATCCTTAATGCCTCCCGCAAAGTATACATAATAACTCTGTGATGGATTCAAGTTTGTTTCGGGCGAAAAGATAAGTGCATATTGAGACGAATTGTATGTTATTGTTCCACTGACTCGTGCTCCGTCAGAATTGTTCTCTCTTAGTTGTATAAGATTATTCAATTCAGATTCATCTTCTAAATTATTATTAAAGAATATAATAATTTTTTGAGATATAACAACTCCGCTTTCTCCTCTTGATGGAATTGTTTTCAATATAGATGTGTTGTACGATCTTATTATGAATGAATAAGCACTTGTAAAATCAGACCAGTTACCGCAATTATCCTTTGCCTTAACTCTCCAATAATAGGTGCCATCACTCAACGCTATATGGGCGGGCAATCTGTATTCTTTCTGACTTATAATCTCTACATCTAAGATAATATTTTTAAAATCCGAATCTGTTGATAATTGTAAGATATATCCAACACTGTCATCTGTTCCATCCCATATAAATGTTATATTAGAATCTCTTAATGTATTTCTATCTGCCGGATTTATAAGCTCCGGCGAATTTGGTGCAGCATAATCCTGAATTTTGGCTGTCTCAAAATACACCTCATAATTTCCAGAAAGCCGATTGCCTGAAAGATCGGAAACTAAATTTGTCACCATTAATCTATATATGGTCTTATATCCTAAATTTTCAACTGGATTTAATGTTACTATCTTTGAATTTGCATCATAGGACAAATTCACTTCGATAGGATTGCCTTTTAAATCAACCAGCAAAAAATTATCTTTGTTGATTGTTGTAGAAAAAATATCTTCATTAAACACAATTGTCATATTTGCATTTATTGGAAACTCCGTTGTTGCATTGGTCGGATTCGAAACAACTACCTCTGGAGGGACAACATCAATACTTTCACCTGTTTCAAAATAAAAAGCATAGCTTTGAATCTCATTGCCATTTATATCTTTAACTCCGCCTAAAAAAGTAACTGAGTATCTTTGATTTGAATCGAGATTTATGTCAGGTGTGAATATTATCTGATTTGATTCAGAATCATAAATAGCAATTCCAGCTACTAAATCGCTATCTTCCTCTTGCTTTCTTAAAAGTATTTTTTCTTCAAGATTTATCCCTTGTTCAATTTCTCTTGCCAAAAGAAAAACAATTGATGTGTTTAACGCCACATTAGAATTTCCATTAGAAGGAATAGTGCCTAATATAAATGGATTTGAGAGTTCTATATTTACTGCCCAGACCTCGCTAAAACCGGATAAACCATTACTTGCATCAACGCTTTGCACACGCCAGTAATATGTTCCGCTGTGTAAGGATAAATTAGCTGGAACTTGATATTCATTTTCTTCAATCAGATCCACATCAATAACTTTTGTTGAAAAATCTGATTTTCTTGATACTTCCAGATTAAATTTAATTGTATTTGAATTTGCTCTCCAAGAGAATAAAGGGTTGGCGCTAGTAACGGAACTATTATGGGAAGGGTATACTAAACTTGGAGAAACTATGCTTGAACTTGCATCAAAATAGGGAGAATCATCCGAGACAAACATTCCATTGCTACAAGAGGTGAAAATAAAACATGGAATTAAAATAAAAAATATTTTTTTGATTGCCATAGAGCACCTCCGTATTTGGACATATAAATATTCTTCAATAGAGTCAACCAGTTAAAAAGTTCGGCGATCAAACTAGCTTCGTGTATAAATAACACAAGGCTGATGATCGCCGAAAACCGGGGGAAATCGAGTCCGCTTATCAATTTCCCCACAGCGCTAATCAAGTTACTTTGCGGTACCTGCTGCCTTTGGTAAACGGTCGCTCTTTTGTGTATCAACATAAGAATTGATAGCTGTTGGTGATGAAACAGTGATGTATGGCTTTAGGGAAACAAACAACCTTTCTCCAACACCACTAACTTTTTGAATATCATCTATAGAATCAAATGATTGCTGCTGTCTAAAATCAACTATTGCCTTAGCTTTGGATTCTCCAATGCCGGGCAACAATACAAGTTCTGCTGCTGTTGCTGTATTTATATTAACAATTCCTGAAAATTCCTTCTTTGCTTTTGCCGAAGCATATCCACATGTTAAAACAACCATCAACACTGCAATTAAAAATAGTCGCCTGCTTTTCATACAAAACCTCCTTAGTTTATTTTGTTGTTTGTACGATCGATCGTATATTTTCAGGTTTTGTGTTAAGCAATTTACATGCCACATTGTTCATTATCATAATTAATTCGTAAAATTTATAAAAAGCGCTAACTCGAGACCTCCAACCATAGAAAATCAAACAATATTTATCTAAGGCTAGCTCTATATTTAATTTATTTTTTTTAGGAGTGAAGATGAATTTTAAAATCTAACTTCAAAAATACTGATGTCTTTCTGATCATTGTGCACTGAAATGCTACACTTCTCTTTTAACAACATAATCAGCAAGACGAGATAAGGTGTCTTTTTCTAAACATGGCTTAAATATTGAAAGATATGATTTTGCTTTAGCTATGTATGATATTGCAAGTTCTTGAGTTGATTTTAGCCCTTCGTAATTATTAATAATATCTCTAACATCCTTAAACTGGCTACTTGATATCTGCCTAGAAATTAAAAACTCTTTTATCTTTATTGCTTGGTTTTTATCACATTGTTTTAAAGTATAAATTATAGGCAAGGTAAGCTTGCCCTCTTTTAAATCATTTCCTACCCGCTTACCCAACAAATCATCGTCTGATACATAATCTAAAATATCATCTTTTAGTTGAAATGCCATTCCAAGGTTAAAGCCATATTGTTGAAGCGCATCAACAAATTGTTGAGATAGCTTCTGCTCAATTGCAGCACCCTGGGCGCACACCTGAAAAAGAGCAGCGGTCTTTCCTTTAATAATATCCATATATCCATCTTCATCTAGCTCAATATTATTTAGACAAGTAAGCTCCTTTATCTGCCCTTCTGTAATATCAGACACAACATTAATGACTTTTCCCCATAACTCTTTGCTTCCATAAGCCATTAAAAATTCCGAAGACTTACACCACAAAAAATCTCCTAAAAGTATGCTAATCTGATTTCCCCATCTTGCTTTAACAGAAGGTTTGCCTCTTCTCAAATCAGCATCATCTATAACATCATCGTGCAATAAGCTTGCTGTATGAATAAGTTCAAAAACGCACGCTAGATACAACATCTCTTTATTTACATTACCCAACATCTTAGCGCTCAATAGAAACACTGCTGGTCGTATTCTTTTCCCAATGTTTTTGGTAATATATTGTAGCGCGTCATTGATTAATGCTACATTAGATTTAACCTGAGTGGATAAAATTGAATCAACCTCACCCAGCTCAGCTTTAATAGGAAATAGGATCTCATCTAACATATAAAACAGATATAGTGCTATTGACCTTCTTGTCAAGCTAGCCAAGGTATGTTATTCGTTCATTATGCATGGATGCCTTATTGTACATGGTCTAACCGGAACACCTGGTTGCGTTGCTTCGTTAAAAAATCAGCTTGTTCAGGATGGGTTTGTTGTAAGATCCCCTTGCCTTGCTGGTCATGGAACCACAATAGATGATCTTAGAAAAGTTACATGGCAAGATTGGTATGACACAGTTCACTTAAATTTTGCCGAACTTAAAAGATCATGTGAAAAGGTCTATTATGCAGGGATATCTCTTGGTGCCTTGCTTGGTCTTAAGCTTGCTGTTGAAGAGGGGTGGGGAGTAAGAGCGCTTGCCCTGCTTGGAACACCACTAATATTATCTCCTCTTGAAACAATTGCTATAAAAATTGTTAAAAACACTCCGCTCAAACATATTGTAAAATCAATTAAAAAAGATTTGTTCAAAAGCGTTAATGACCCTGAAGGAAGAATTTTATACAAACAAATGAGCCTGCCAAGAATTCCATCTGAAGCTGTGTATGAACTTTGTAAATTACGGGAAATCGTATTCAAGGATATGAAAAAGATAACAAATCCCCTATACCTGATTCATGCAAAAAAAGACCATGTCGCCCCTGTTAAGAATGTTTCTTTAATCAAAAACATGGTTTCTTCTGATATAGTTGAAAATCTCATATTAAACCAATCTCAACACGTGATTACACTGGATTTTGAAAAAGAAATGGTGGCAAAGCAGGTTGTAAATTTTTTTGCAAAATTTCATTAAAACATGTATTGGCTTGCAGTCTTATAATTTCTTGGTTATGCAAACATCTGTTATAGTTTGTATTATATGATATGTTTCAAAACTTGGGAGAATATATGAAAAAAATATTAGTTGCTGTTCTGGTTGTTCTTTTATTTAGCGTATCTTTAAAAGCAAATGCCTTAGATAGTGAGCGCAAAGGTCACTTTCGGCTTGGCGCATTTGCCCCAGGTTTGTTCATAGGAAACAAAAATATTAATACAATGATGGCGCTTGGCCTAGAAGGAGAATACTTCTTCATGCAAAATCTGTCTGCTTCATTCAAAATTCAAGAAGCAACTGATTTTAAGTTCGGCAATCCACCGCATTCAGTATTAACCTTTGTAGCAAGGGCCCGCTATATCTTTGACATCGGCGATTCTGGCGACTGGGCAGCTTATGTGCAAGCTGGCGCTGGCGGAGGTTTAATCGGCAGCAAGCAAGGTTGCGGCGATGTATCATTGCCTGGAGGAGGTTTCTGGTATCAGTGGTATAAGGACTGGTTTATTGGGCTTGATTCAAATCTACACATTTTAATCCGAGATCCTATTGCTATTGCTTTTGATATTATGCCAGCCATTAGATATCAGTTTTAGGGAATATAAAATATGAATAGCATTGAATTAAAACAAAAAATTATCTCTGCTTTTAAGAGAGATAACATAGAGAAGATTATAATCTTTGGGTCACGGGCAAAGGGGACTGATGACTCTTATAGCGATATTGACTTAATAATTATTTTAAATACCAACAAGCGTTTTCTAGACAGATTAAAAGAACTATATCAGTTGTGGTCAGTGCCTATTGCCATAGATATTCTTGCATATACCCCTGATGAATTTAATCAAATGCTATCTGAGAAAAACCCTTTAATTGAGAAAGCAGTGGAAGAAGGAGAGGTTTTATATGAAAAACCCGTTGCATGAATCAGAACGATGGCTTGATCAGGCTCTCAACGATTGGGAGTTTATTCAATGGTTGTCATTAGAAAAGAAATTCTATGATAAAGGTTGTTTTATTGCTCAACAATCAGCTGAAAAGGCATTGAAGGCATGCCTTTATGCAAATGGCGAAAGGTATATTTTTATACATTCAACATTCGAACTTGCTTCTAAACTCGTAGATAATTTTCCTAATTTTAGAGATATTTTAGACTGTGCTAGACGCTTAGACAGATTCTACATCCCCACAAGATACCCTGACGGTCTTCCTGGTGGCGCTCCATACAAACAATTTTCAAGAGAAGATTTTGATAACGCCCTAAATGATTGTGCTAAAATAATTGAATTAACTAAAAATCACCTTAAAGATAAAAAATAAGAAAGGAGAATTTTTATGATGGAAAGAATTAAAGCAATTCTGTGTTTCTTGTTTGTTGTTTTTATTTGTACAGGATGTGCTGGAGGAGGGGGGGGGAGTAAAGATGTTCAAACACCTCCTGTTATTATTCAAGATCCGGCAAATACACCTCCAACCACAGACGAACCTGCAAGCACTACTATTCCTGATGAAAACAATGAGAGCAATCAACCCCCTTTACAAGAAACAACTGGACCGGCTAAACGCATTTTGTCAGTATCTCCTGACGGAACAAAAGCTTTTGTAATTATACCTGACCAAGG
>CAZLRI010000011.1:0-15327 GCA_964561745.1 uncultured Pseudobdellovibrionaceae bacterium
ATCTCTCTTATCACTCATGTGCAGAGTTGGTCATTTTGTTTTGCGGGGGCTATAACAATTTCAACTCCTGAGCTAGTACCAATTCTTGATGCACCAGCCTCAATCATTGCCATTGCCTGCTCATATGTCTTAATTCCGCCACTTGCCTTGATCTTTGCCTTGTCTCCAATTGCATCTTTAATTATTTTTATATCTTCCAAAGATGCGCCCCTTGTGCCAAATCCTGTTGAAGTCTTAACAAAGTGGGCACCGCTATTAACAACTATTTTAGATGCAACCAATATTTCCTGAGGAGTTAAATAACATGTTTCTATTATAACTTTAACAATTCTACTTCTGGCCTCCTTTACTATCAAAGCAATCTCCTTTTCAACATATTTCTGATCTCCGTCCTTAAAAGCCCCAACAGACATTACCATATCTATTTCATCAGCTCCATTCTTCAGAGCCTTTGCTGTTTCATACACCTTTGCATCTGTAGTTGTTGCTCCAAGGGGAAAGCCAACCACGGTTGCAACCTTAACATTTTTATCCTTAAGCATTGAAGAAGCATATTGAACATATAAAGGATTAATACAAACAGCAGCAAAATTACACTGGATTGCTTCTTTGCATATGTTTTCAATATCCTTCTTAGTAGAAGGGCATTTCAATAAAGTATGATCAATGTATTTAGATATATTCATAATTAGCTCCTTTTGTGATATTTGTGGATCTATAGATAATTCTTATTTTCTCGAAAATTGACAATCTCAGCCAACTCCCCATAAGTCCAGCAAATAAATGACTAATAATATCAAATAGTTATAAACACAATATTTTTTATTTAAAATAAGCAACTTTGGGTTGTTGTTTTACCGATAATAATAGTGAGAGAAAAAATAAAATTTGGATTAAATAGTTTTCTTATCCCCCCCTTTTTTGGGCCCTTTCGCAATAGTGTGAAAGGGTCTTTTTTATTGACCGATCATTGCTGCTAATTTATAAAGTATTTCAACTTTTTATTTATCGGAGGATACGTTCAAATGAATGCAAAAGCTGAGAACCAAGATTTCCCCATTAATCATGAATTACTTTCTCAGGCAGCCAAAGTCCTTGAGGAATGGAAAACTATTCGGGATAGAATTAAAAAAATTGAAGAACATAAAGAACAGGTCAGCCTACCTGTTTATAAAAGAGTTTTAGAAGATTATAAAGACCGGATTGACAGCATCACTGAAAAAGTCCTTGATAAAAAAGGCGCAATAGATCGTGAATTGGTAACCCTTTATGAAACTCAGAAAAAAGTAAAATCGCAACTTGAATCTCATCAGCATAGCCTTGAAGAAATAAAATTCAGAAATTTACTTGGTGAATATACAGAACCTGAATATCAGAGACATGCAAAGGAAATTCAGGAAAAAATAAGTAAATTTGAATCTATTGTTAGCTCAATTAACACCAACATCGCCAGATATGAAGATCTGTTTAAGGATGAAGAAAATTTATTTGCTGCTAACAAAGAATTAGAGGAAAGCATAACTAAAGTTGAGCAGGAGCAACAGGCAGCAGCTAAAAACAAAAGCGAACAAGAAGACGATGGTTCATATTCAGAAGAGAATTTTTTTGGAAAAGATGAGGATGAAGATTATTTTTCCACTAATGAGCAAACCAATCCCCAAGATCAACCAGAGATATTCAATTCTGCTAATACTGACAGAGTGCGGTCACCCAAGGCAAAATCGCGAAAAGAATCCAGAATAGTTATTATTAGCGGAGATGATGCTGGCGCAACATATCCACTCAAAGATGTTATTACGTTTGGAAGAGCAGAATCCAGCACTGTTGTTTTACGCGATGCCAAAGTTTCAAGACAACATGCCAAAATACTACAAAAAGGCGGCGAATACATACTTGCCGATTTAAACAGCTCCAACGGAACCTATGTTAATGGAGAAAAGATCGATGAGCACGTCCTTGCTAATAATGACGAGCTTCAAATCGGAGACACTGTATTGCAGTTTCAGATGTAACAGCAGTTGTTTTACTACTTAATATTAACCTCTTTGAGGGAATCTGAATAAGCTTGGCAATCAATAAGCTTCCTATATATTCCAGTAAAGATACTATCTGATTCTTTAGTCTTCATCCTTTGGTTTGGTCCAACAGACACCAGCGTTAAATTATATCCAACACCATGGAGTTCATCCATTTGGTAAGAATAGTTACCTTCATATACTGTTGTTGTTAAGTAGAAGTCATTTCCTTTTTTTTCAACAATAACACATGGTCTGTTTCCAAGAACACTTACGCCTTTTCTATCTAACACAACTTCTTTGCACATAGATGTCCCCCTCAAAAACCAGCTACCTTTCCATTTGGGCGATGCCACAAGATCATGAATAAAAAAACAACTAAGAACAAAGGTTATAATTGATAGCACACCTGTCATTTTTAATTTCATATTTTTACCCCCTTAAAATACATTTCCTATCGCAAAATTGAAAACAATGCTTCTCTCATTTGTTCGTCTATCAATGGGAATACCCCATTCAAAGCGCATTGGTCCCATTGGTGAATTCCAGCGAAGGCCAAAACCATAATCCATGCGTATATTAGTTATAGAGATATTTTCAGTTTCAGCATAGGCATTACCTGCATCAAAAAATGCAACTGCACTTATTCCTGCTGGCTCATAAATCCAATATTCCATCTCTGTTATTAACAAAAGCAGCTTGTCTCCACCATATACAAACTCTTCCTCTGGTCCAGACGGAGAAGCTGGTATTCTAAGTTTTGGGCCAACTGCTGCTGGATCATAACCACGCAACGAATAAGGTCCTCCAAGAAAAAATCTTTCAAATAAAGGAACTGTCTGATCGCCTAATCCTTTAATATAACCAAGTCTTCCATATTGTTTAAATATCAATTTTTTCTTAAAAAGCGGCTCATAAGCCATGACCTTCATGTTTGTCCTGTAAAAATCATTATCGCCTCCGAGCTTTGGCCCAGATACTTCATTCGTAAAGTCTCCATATATACCAGCTCTTGGAGTAATTCTATTATCTCTTCTATCATATGAAAAACCAAGGTTGAGAGCTGAAGTCACTCCAGAAGCGTTATCCCTAAACATCTGCGGAACAGCATATGAAAAATCAGATACAGTTACATCTTCCATTCTATACCCAATCTCAGCTGACCAATTGTCAAAAAACCTATGTCCAAGACTTAGATCTCCGCCTAAAGCAGTTCTTCTAAAATCAGTATAACTATATGCATTTCTGTAGAACTGACCACCCAACATCCACTCAGTATCCAAAAAATAAGGATCTCTTAATGAGAGGGCAAACATCTGCCTCTTTTTTGAAAGTTCAGCTGAAATAGAACCTGAGACACCATATCCAAAGAAATTATCCTTTTGTATAGAAGCTGTTAAAATAAATTGTTCAACAGAACTAAATCCAGCACCTATATTAAAACTGCCAGTTGATCTTTCTTTTACAGTTACATTGATAACAATGCTGTCGTCACTACTTCCACGCGGAGTAGCAAAACTAACCTCTTCAAAATATCCCAACTGCATTATTCTTTGTTTACTCTCCCGCAACAAGCGTTCACTATACCTATCGTTTTCCTTTAATAAAATCTGCCGTCTGATAACTTTGTCTCTGGTTACATTGTTGCCCAATATATTAATCTTCTCAATTCTGATTTTCTTTCCCTTTTCTATGGAAAGATTAATATCAGCTGTTAATGTTTCATCATTAGGCACTGTAATTGGAACTATATTTGCATAAGCATAACCTTCATCGCCATATCTATCAGACAAAAGTTGAATATCTTCTTCTAATGTCTGCTGAGAATAAATATTGCCGCTTTTGGTTTTTAACAAGCTGAACAACTCTTCCTTTGTAGTTAAAATATCGCCGCTTACATCAACTTTACCAATCTTGTATTGGCTGCCTTCACTAATCTGAAAAGTTATAAAAAGATATCTTTTATCCTTAGTAATCGCAGTCTGGGCGGGCAATACTTTGACTTTCAAATACCCATGATTCAAATAATAAAAAGTCAGCATCATTGCATCTTGCTTTAACTGCTCTTCATTAAACTTTCCCGAACCAGTAATAAAAGATAAAATACTCTTTTTCTTGGTTCTTATAACCTTTCTCAACTCTTTATCTGTAAAAACTTTATTTCCCAAAAAATCCACTCTTCTAACAACAACACCCTGATTTTCATAAATATCAAATACAAGCTTAGCTTCGCCATCTCCAAGAGGCACTGTATGATATCCAACTTCAGCTAAATAATATCCTTTTTTATCATATTCCTTTTTTATTTCCTCCTCTGACTTGGCAAGTTTTTTTTCATCTATAGGGCTGTATGTTGTTACAGACACCTTTTCAAGTAGAGCATCTTTTTTAATCTTTTTATTGCCCTGAAAACCAATCTCTGTAATTACAGGTTTCTCAACAAAAATATAAAACAGTTTAAGACCACTGCTTGATGGTTCTGATTCAATCTTAATATCTTCAAATTGTCCTGTTTTATATAAAGATTTAATATCGTCTCGCACTATTTGCCTGTTAAGACTATCCCCTGCCTTGCTATTTATCTTTGTAGAGATTGTTTCATTTGGAACGCGCTTATTACCTAAAAAAACGATTTCCTGAATAGTTCCGCTTGAAGAAAAGAGTATTGGAGAATAGGCAGAAACCACCACAAATATCAGCAGCGGTAATGCAAAATTAGCTATATATACAAAACGCTTTCTAATAAGCTTAGATATCATGTAAAATCCCGTCTCTTAACAACACTGTTCTTTCAAATCGATTTAACAGCTCCTGATTATGAGAAACAATTATCATGGAAATATTATCTCTTTTATTTAATTGCAGAAGATATTCAAATACCTGTTCCCCTGTTTTTCTGTCTAAATTTCCTGTAGGCTCATCAGCTAATATTAACTTTGGTCGCATTACCACAGCTCTTGCCACTGCTACCCTTTGCTGCTCGCCCCCTGACAACATATTTGGCCTATGATGAGCTCTGTGATCCATCTTAACCTCTTTCAGAGCAGCCATTGCTAAACTTCGAGCTTCCTTTTTGTTCTTACCAGAAATCAAGCATGGCATCATCACATTTTCAACAGCTGAAAATTCCGTTAACAGATAATAAAATTGGAAGACAAAGCCAATCTTTTTATTTCTAAAATCTGATAAATTATTTTCAGTCATCTGATCAATGCGTTGACCCTCAAATGTCACTACACCTGAATTTGCATGATCCAATCCCCCCAAAATATGCAAAAGAGTGGACTTGCCTGATCCTGAAACACCATAAATACCAAGAAGCTCACCTTTTTCAACCCTTATGCTCGCACCCTTAAGCACATCAACAACACTTTTACCTTCAACGTATTTTTTCTCAATTTTATCTGCTTCTAATAACAGCATTTTAATGCCTCAACATCGATGAGAGATGCTCGATGAGAGATGGACATATTCATGGACGCTCATCGCACATCGCACATCGCTCATCGGTTTTTAATATCTCTTACCCAAGATCTCGCTTATTTGCAATTCAGTTACTTTGTTTGATGCTAATCGCGACACAAGCCAACATATAATGATACAAAAAACCACTACCATCGCACACAGAGCCCATGAAATGTCAACAGGAAGCGTATCTATAAAATATATTTCCGGATCTAATTTTATAAAATTAAATCTGATAATAATAAAGATGGAAACAGTGGCGATGAAAATTCCAAGCACTGTACCGATCAAACCCAACCTTACCCCTCCATTGCTGAAAATTTTCTTTAAAACAGATCCATTAACACCAAGTGCTTTTAATATGCCTATTTCATGCGTTCGCTGATAAACCAACAGAATAATCACACCTATAATATTAAACGCAGCTACAACTACAAATATTCCCATTATAATTGTAAACAACATCTTCTCGAGCCTTAATGCATCAAATAGATCCTTATTTAATTCACCCCATGTAACAGTATCATATAAAGATGGGAGCTGATCTTCTATTATACCTGCAACATATTCTGCTTTATCTGGGTCATCAAGTTTAATCTCAATACCGGTTGCATTAATATGCTGTGTTTTAAATAACCTCTGCAAATCATCTATGTTCATTAAAACAAAATTAGCATCATAATCGTAAAGCCCGCTTTCAAACAAACCAGCTATTTTAACCAAAATTGTCTCTTGCTTTTTTTCATCTTGCGCCACCATCAAATGTGGTTCTCCTCCCAAAAACACGTCATCTTTATCAATAACGCCTATATCCTTTGCCAAAGCCTTTCCCAACATAATCTTAAAAACTTTTTTATCTTTATTAAGAGAAGAAACATCTTTAACAAATTCAAGGCGCATATTATTAACTGTTCCCATTGTATCAGGATCAACGCCCTTGATCACAATACCTTTAATTTTTCCATGATGTATAATCAAAGCTTCTTTATACAAAAATTTTGTTATCCCAATTATAGGCTTTTCTGTTTCAACAGGCTTGTGCAGCAATTCTGAATAGATTCGTAATAGGTTTGTTTTTATTTTTGAAAGAGATGACTTGTTAACCTTTTCATCGCCATCTGCAGGCTTTACTAAATTATCCAGATCTTTAATTATCTCATCTGGATTATCAAACTCCCCTGATTTTAATATTACTATATGAGCATTAAAATCAAGAATGGAACTTTTATAAGCTTTTCTAAAACCCGAGGCAACGGAAAGAGAGATAAGCAAAGCAGCTACAGCTGTTGCAATGCCAATAATAGCGATCACGCGCATAGCAATGATGGATCTCTGTAAATATCTTACATCGTTAAAACGCGATGATATTAAACTAGCAAATCTGAATTTATTCATATCTTAAAGTAACAACAAGGTCTTCGTTAGTTGACTGGCTAACCGGATATAAAGAAGACAAAGCTGCGACAAAAACACCCAACAGGACAAACACCAAACTCCAGAAAAATGACCATTTAACCGGCAAAGTATCCAGATAATAAGCACCCGGAAGCTTAATAGGTCTGATCATTAGGACAAAACAAAGAATAGAGCCTAATATGCCGCCCAATATACTTCCAACAGCGCCAATCTGAACGCTATACAGAAGAAAAATCTTTCTGACATCTTTTATATTCATGCCAATTGTTCTTAAAATAGCGACATCTTTTTTCTTACCAAAAACCAGCATCATCACTAATCCTATAATTGAAAAAGAAGCTATCAGGACAATTAAAAATAAAACTATGCCCATTGCCCAACGCTCTAATTTCAATGCTGCAAACAGCTTACGGTTCTCTCTATCCCAGCTTTCAATACGGAGATCTGAACCTAAACTCTGCTTTAAAATTTCAACAACCTTTTTAATTTTATAAGGATCATTAAGTGTAATCTGCCATCCGCGCATGCCCTGCAACCCAAGAAGTTTCTCCCCTTCTCTAAAAGAAACAAATGCCACGCGGCTATCATATTCATAAAAACCACTGCGAAACGAACCAATGAGTTTATATGTCCGAGCAATCGGCTCTAATTCACCTGTTGGACCAACCTGCGCCAAAGGAGCAATAAGATCAATTTTATCTCCAAAATCCGGATGGACGTTAAGCTGGCTCAAAAGCTCATCTCCAAGAATAATGCCTGACAAAGATGACTTGTCTGAAGGGCTTAAACTATTTAATGACGAATCTTCTGCAAAATAGAATTCTACATCTCGAAGGTTCTTAATGTCTTCTTCACTAACACCTTTCACCCTAATCCCTGTTGCTACAACTTCATCACCGGTTTTTGATCTAGCTATTGTCTCTCCCTGAATAAAATGAGAGATATTTTTTACATATTCTGGAATAAGGCTATGGATCTTATCTGCTGTTAGATCATCGCTATTACCTTCATCCACAATAGTAACATGCGCATTAAGCCCCATTAACTTTTTTTCCAAAACCTCGTTTCCCCCTCTCATAACAGAAAGAATCGTAATAAGAGCGATTATTCCAATTGATATGCCTGCAATGGAAACAAAGGTCATTAATGGCAAAAAACGCTGTTTCCTCGTGGAACGAAGATAGCGTTTTGATATCCAAAATTCAGTATTCATATTTAGTCGTTAGTCGCTCATCGCTCACCGCACAACGAGCTATGCCAAAGGTTTTAACTGCGGGAAAAGAATTACATCTCTTATAGATGCTGAATCTGTTAAAAGCATAACCAGACGATCTATTCCTATTCCCTCTCCTGCAGTTGGAGGCAAACCATATTCCAAAGCATTAATATAATCATGATCAAAATGCATTGCTTCATCATCACCCTTGTGCAATGCCTTAACCTGCTCCTGAAAGCGCTCAGCCTGATCAGAAGGATCATTAAGCTCATTAAAAGCATTTGCCATTTCCCTGCCGTAAACAAAAAATTCAAACCGGTCAGTAATAGCTGGGTCTTTGTCATTTTTTCTAGCTAAAGGCGAAACCTCAGTTGGATACTCTGTAATAAAAGTCGGTTGTATCAGTTTCTTTTCAACTTTGATTTCAAATATCTCAGTCAATATTGCACCCAGACATTCATCTTTACTTTTGATCTGATCGCCTAGGGATAATGCGTATTTCAGCGCCTTTTCTCTGGAGGTAAGAATCTCAGGATCAACTCCGCCTATTTTAACCAAAGACTCCTTCATTGTGTATCTTTGGTATGGCGGCTTTAATTCAATTTCAGTTCCCTGATAATTTATTTTTGTTTTGCCGATTATTTTTTGTGCCAGATGACTAAGAAGTTCTTCTGTGAGATTCATCAGATCATCATAAGTTGCATATGCCTGATAAAATTCCAGCATTGTAAATTCCGGATTATGCTGTATGGAAATTCCCTCGTTTCTAAAATTTCTGTTAATTTCATAAACACGCTCAAATCCGCCAACAACAAGTCTTTTCAAGAAAAGTTCAGGTGCAATGCGAAGGAAAAGATCGCAACCAAGTTTTTGGTGATGAGTTATAAACGGCTTTGCTGCAGCACCGCCCGGGATATGATGCATCATTGGAGTTTCCACTTCTAAGAATTCCCTTGAATTAAAAAACTCCCTGATCTCCTGAATTACCTTTGATCTTATGTGAAATGTATCTTTAACCTGCTGATTGACAATTAAATCCACATAACGTTGCCTGTATCTTGTTTCAACATCTGTCAAACCATGCCACTTTTCAGGTAATGGACGAATTGCTTTTGAAGCAATCTTTAAAGTTTCAGCAGCAATGCTTAACTCATTGGTCTTTGTCTTAAAAACACCACCCTTAAAATAAGCAAAATCTCCGACATCAAACATCTTGTAAAGGTTGAAGAGTTCATCGCTAAGTAATTGTTTTTGAACGAAAATCTGTATGTCGCCAGTGCGGTCATGTATTTGTATAAATCCAGCTTTTCCAAAAGCCCTAATAGCCATAATCCTGCCTGCTACTGAAAACTTATCAGTAATAGCCCCTAATTCCTCATTGGTTTTGCTATCATAAAGCAGATGAATCTCTTTGGCAGTATTTTCAGGTTTAATGCCTGTTGGATATGGATTTTCTCCCAGTTCCATCAGTTTTGCTACTTTTTCTTTCCTCTGTGCTATTAACTCGTTCTCTGACATGTGTCCTCCACTATTTTCCACCAAATTTTAGTAAATATCCTTTTATAAACTCATTTATATCCCCGTCCATTACTGAATTAACATCTCCTATTTCAATGCCGGTTCTGTGATCTTTTACCAACCTATATGGCTGCATGACATAAGACCTTATTTGAGAACCCCATTCAATCCTTTGCTTGTTTTTTTCAGCTTCATCAAGCTCTTTTTGTTTTTTCTCCATCTCAAGATCATAGAGTTTTGCTTTTAATAATCTCATTGCAGTTGCTTTGTTCTGATGCTGGCTCCTTTGATTCTGGCATGCCACAACAACTCCACTGGGTGCATGTGTTATCCTGACTGCTGAGTCAGTTTTATTAACATGTTGCCCACCTGCTCCACCAGCACGAAATGTATCTATTCTCAAATCTGATTCTTTAATTTCAATTTCAATATCATCTTCAACATCTGGAATAACAAAAACAGAAGCAAATGATGTGTGTCTCCTCTTATTTGCATCAAATGGAGATATCCTTACCAGCCTGTGCACACCATTCTCTGCCCTTAAATAACCATACGCATATTCGCCTTCTATAGTAAGCGTAACACTTTTAAAACCAGCACCATCACCTAAGTTGAAATCAACAACATCGTTTTTAAATTTCATCTTATCAGCCCACCGCCGGTACATTCTCAGCAAGATATCTGCCCAATCACAAGCCTCTGTTCCACCAGCACCTGCATTTATTGTTAAGATTGCTCCAGCACTGTCATTCTGGCCTGAAAACATTCTCTGAAACTCAATATCATCAAAAGCCCTTTGTACTGCATCTAAATTATTTTTTGCCTCATTCAATAGTCCACTTGAATCATCATCTTCTGTTAATTCAAAAATCGCCTCAACATCAGTCAGCATTTTTTCAAGGTCAGCTGCTCTCTTTACTACATTAATCAAAAGATCTCTTTCTTTGGATACCTTCTTCGCCCTTATCGTATCATTCCAAAAATCCGGTTTATTCACCTCTATTTCAAGTTCCTTTAACCGTTCTATTTTTGAAGTCAGGTCAAAGATGCCCCCTTATCTCTTCGAGATGTTTTGTAAGCTCCTTATGAATATCCACTAATTCCTTTTTTGTCATAAGATATCCTCTGTAATACAGGCCGCCTTTAGTTTTTAGTTTTTAGTTTTTTTCTTTTAACAGCCAAAGAAAGCATAAAAATCGTATATGCAACACATGCCCACGCAAACCAGTCCCCTAAAAAAGTATATGTTGTAATTATATCTGACGGAAAAACAGAAGACACAACCATAGATCGCTCAAATATATTTGATTCTGTTATTATTCTGCCTATTGGACTAATGATAGCTGTTATACCTGTGTTAGCTGAACGAACCAGATATCTTCTGTTTTCAACAGCCCTGAATACAGATAAAGCCAAATGCTGATATGGCGCAGATGTTTTACCAAACCATGCATCATTTGTAATTGTAGCTAAAAACTCCGCCCCATTATTTACCTGTTTTCTGCTTATTTCAGGAAATATATCCTCATAACATATTAATATACCTGTTTTATGATTTCCGAAACTCAGAGGAAGAAAAGATTCTCCTTCTATGAAATCTCCGACATGCACTGTTAGCTTACGGGCAAAAAAGAAGAGTTTTTTGTAAGGCACATATTCGCCAAATGGCGCAAGATGTGTCTTATGATAAATACCAGCAACCCGACCATTAACATCAAACAGCAAAGCACTGTTGTACATATACTGATCAGCATCTTCTGTAACTGCACCAATAATAAGATATGGATTAGTATTTTTTTTGTTTTCGCTTATTCCAAGATTTCTGGGAGGCAAAGACTTAAGATTGTCAGCCAAACTCCATGGGTATGAAGCTTCCGGCCATATTATTAAATCAACAGGAGCTTGGCTTAACTCCTTTGTTCCACTGCTATAGATATCCAAGTTATAACGCGCCTTTTCTTCAGCCCATTTCTCTCCCTGATCAATATTTCCCTGCATTAAGCCAACCTTAACTGTTCCACCAGTTTCAACTGATTTAGGAATTCTATCCAACTTATAAAAACCATATGCAACAACTGCGCATAGTATAATAAAGGTTACAATGGCTTTTTGTTTAAAAAACTGGACCTTTTCGCCGCTTAACCTAATTATAAATTCAGCAACAAATTCATTCACAAACACTATAAGAAAAATCAAACCATAGACACCTGTAATGTCTACAATCTGAATTATTGGAAGCAGAGAATATTGAGACATTGCTATATTGGCCCACGGGAAACCATTGCAAGGAATATAATTTCGGCAAAGCTCAACAGACACCCATATAGCTGGAAGCAAAACAATAAGTTCCCCCCTGAATCTTCTATTTACCCACTTTGCAAGACATGGCACTACAGAGATATAAAGGCTCAATATGATAATCATCAACATTGCTATCAAGATGCTTGTGAAAAAAGACAGTCCTCCATAGTTAAACATTGCATTATAAACCCAGTAAACAGAACCTCCATACCACACAAGTGATGCTATAAAAGTAAGTGCAAAAGATTCTCGCGGAGAACTTTTATAAGTAGCAACAAACAGAGGCACTAATGCAAACCATGCAATGATAGCTAAATCAGGCGCATGCCAGCCAAATAGCACAGTTGGAAAAGAAAATAAAACAAGGATTCCGCTTAATACTGATAATAATATTTTATAAGCAGTTTTCATATTATAATATCCTCATCATGGTTTCAAACTCGGCAATTTTCATCTTTTTCCAGTCATTTTGTTTTTCATCCAGATAACCGTTTAGATGCAACAATCCATGAACTATCAACAAAAGCAGCTCACTGTATATAGGGACACATCTTTCTTTGGCTTGGCTAATAGCAGTATCTAATGAAATTGCAATTTCACCTGTTAGATTAAAATCAATTTCTTTGTCCTTCATATCTCGAACACAATTTTTAAGATTTGCCCATTCAACTGGAAAAGATATTACATCAGTTGCCCTATCCTGATTAAAATATTTCTTTTTAAGTTTCCGAATCTCAGGATCATCTATCAAATAAACATTTACTTTACTCCGAGTCTTTATCGCCAACATTTCCATCTTCATCGTCTTTTTCAGAAGATGGTGAAGCTTGGTCATTTGTATCCTTTTTATTGGATGGCGATTGTAAACTATTATCTCCACTGTTTTTCTCCCCATTAAGTCCATTTTCATCTGATTTTGTGTCATCGCTCTTTTGGTATTCAATTCTCTGATGATAAATACCAAGAAGTATGTGCGTGAATGCCTTTGATATTTCATTAAGGTCACGAAGCGTTAAATCACATTCATCCAGCTGTTTTTCAGAAAAACACGTATGAATCATACGATCCACAGTCTGCTGAATTCTTGTAACGCCTTTTTCTTTTAGTGCCCTGACTGCCGCCTCTGAAATATCTGCCAACATTAATATCGCAGCTTCACGAGTCTGAGGTTTTGGACCTTTATATTCAAAATCTGTTGGATCCAGTTTTTTATCAGTCCCTTCATTCATTGCCTTGGCTTTCTCATAAAAGAAACTAATGGTTCTGGTTCCATGATGCTGTTTTATCATGTCAACAATAGATCGCGGCAGTTTTGCATCCTGTCCCATATCAATACCGTCTTTAACATGCGAGCTGATAATTAAAGAAGACATATGAGGAGATAACTTTGCATGTTTATCCTCAGAATTTTTTGCATTTTCTACAAAATATGTGGGTTTCTTAATTTTTCCGATGTCATGATAATATGCAGCAACGCGAACCAACAAAGCATTTGCTCCAATAGCCTCTGCTGCAGCTTCGCCTATAATTCCTATGAGATGAGAATGATGATATGTCCCCGGCGCCCTTATAATAAGTTCCCGAAGTAGCGGATGATTCAGGTTAGCCAACTCAAGCAACTTAATATCAGTAGTGTAGCCAAGTAATGACTCGATAAGAGGAGCTACGATCATTGCAAGAACAGCACTGAACATGCCTCCCCAAAATGCACAAATCATATAATACACTATTTCCGTAAATGTCACAGATATGGCAATTGCCGATAAACCTAAAAACTTAATAGTTAAAATAGCCGCGATATTTATAAGACCTGTGATTGCTCCAGCTCTTATAATAGAAGACCTCTTATCAATATGTGCAATAGCTATAATAGCAGCTATGTTGCTCAAAATAAAAAATAAAATTAACTGGAGATCAACATTAACAAATAAACCTGTTAACAGGGAAATTAAAACAACGTAGACAAAAGCTTCCTCTGCCTGAAGCAACATTCTTATAAGCATTGTGCTGCTTGCCATTGGAATTGCATATATGAGCACATTAATGGGGATATCCATTGGCAAAGCATCGTGCAAAGCAGGCGCAAAAGAAAAACCAAGGCGCATAACAATAACATGTACTAGTGCCAATAAAGCCATCAGCATATAATCTAATCTTGAGGGGTTGAATCTGATTATAAATCTTTCCGCAAAATAGAAAATTACTATTATAGATAACAAAGTAAAAAATATCGCGCTGATAAGTTCAATAGGATATGTCTTTCTTGATCTTTCTTTGCGTATCCCATTTAACACCTTAATCTGCGCTACATCAAAACGTGCACCATTTCTAATAATCATTTCACCAGATTTCACCTTTAGTATAACATCCTGAATGCTTTTTCTGGCAAGATCCTGACGGTTACGGTATTCACTTTGATTTGGAGTAATATTTGGGACAACCATTAATTCAGCCAGCGCAACAACCGCTTCTCTGGCTTCCCTGTTTCTTATTCTATCATCTGAAATCTTTGTTTGAGAAATCTCCTTTTTTAGGTCATTAACTATGATAATCTTTGACGGTTCTTTAACAACAACCTCTTTTTCCTGTCTATTTTCAGCCTCACCGCTAATATAACGAATAATAACTTCATTAGCTTTTGGATTTGAAAAGACAGATTCATCCTGAACAACAGCCCTAGCGCAAATCCTTTTTACAACATTCTTTATTTCATTCTCCATTGTCCTTGAGAATCCTCCAACAAATAAACCTTTAATAATTTTCTCAGGCACCTCAAACCCAATTCCAGTAGAAAAAGAAGTTCTCAAATTATCCAAAAATGCTTTCATATCTTTTTTCTGATGTGGCTGTGATTTAATTTCAGAACGAGCTGATTCAAAAGCAGCGGATATTTTAGTTATAAGCGTTTCCTTACAATTTTCATCAAAATCATATATAGGCAAAACACCAAGCACAGCATCTTCACGCAATTTATCAGTAGCTTCTGTATCTACAATTTCATAATTACGATAAGCCTTTATATCTCTGGTTGCAATTGCACCTACTTCTATATTTTTAGGTATCCCTACAAATGAAAACTTTGTGAGAAAAGCTACTAAAACCGCAAGCCCTAATAATAAAAACCATGTGGTTATTGGCGACTTTATAAAACAATTCCAAGATGCGAAATTCTTTTTTCTGGGAATTCCTATAAAATCACGCAACTTTTTTATTCTATCTGGCAAGCAAGACCTCCTAATTTTTTACTAAAAATTACCTGCACATCATTCTCGTGTTATTTCTTGTCCTTCTCGTGCTTGACACGGGAATCCAGTTCCTTGAAGACTTTTCTGGATCCTCGGACCCGCCCGCATCGCCTTGTAACGTCGCAAGACGTGCATGGCGGGCAGGTCAAGT
>CAZLRI010000012.1:0-15324 GCA_964561745.1 uncultured Pseudobdellovibrionaceae bacterium
GGCACATGCTTCTTCAGAGGGCAGGGCTAGACCTCGTACTGAAGAAGAATCCCGTCTTGATTTTGTCAGAAGACTTGCTGAAGGTTTTCGTGATGTAGCTGAAGATGCCAGACGAGAAGCAATTCGTAGATAGTAAATTTAAGGGGGAGGATGAAATTAACATACCAATTGCCGGTTTTGTTGCAGGAGTTTGGTTTTGATAAAGAAGCTGGGCTCATACACTGTTTTTTAGATAAAAACTTAACCATAGAACATCAAAGGGTCTTTCATATGAAAGACCCAGATTTATATATATACTTTGGCAGGACACTTCCTTCAAAGTTTAATGAAGGAGCCCTTTGGTTTGATATTAACGATTTTTCATTAAATACCCTAGCACTTGAAAACAACCAATATATAATTACTCCGCTTGCTAAAGTGATCGGCACTCCTTATTTGAAATCTAAATACATTGACCGAAAAATTGATCCGCCAATTTCCACAAAAGATTTTTTAAACAAAATTAATGAGCTTGTTGCTGTTTATTATAAACTCGCCCAAGAAAGGTTTAAGATACAAGATGATAAAATTTGTTATATTGATGAGGACCTAAAAGTAGAATCAGATTTGGAAAGAAAAATTATAAATGATCCGGTCTGGCAGGTAGGTGTGCTCAAAAAATCTGAAGGCAAGGCTCATACGGAGATTAATGTTTTTGTGCATATCAAAGATGTTTTTCAAAACATTGAAAATCTATATACAAATAAAGACAATAAATCAAAATTAAGATTAATTGCCATAGTTCATGATGCATTTAAATATTTGGTCAACGAACGAAAAGATAAAGTTGGAGAAAATCATCACGGATGGATTGCTAAAGAATATTTAAAAAATATTTGCGATGACGAAGAGGTTTTATATGTAATCGAATATCACGATAAGGCTTTTAATCTATATACGCATTACGCAAAAATAGCTGATTCCCAAAAAAATAAAATTACAGAGGAATTAAAGTTGTTTATTAATGAGCTTTCAAAAAGAGGTATCATGGATCTATACACCCAGTTTTATTTTGCAGATAATTCTACAGGCAGAAAATTGCCGGAAGCATATAACTGGTTCTGTGAGGTTGTAAAGTTGGTGCATTACCCTAATAATGCACACCTATAGAGAATAATCCTAAAAATTGTGGTTTAAAACCGCCTTTATAGATTAAGGTGTTTGGTAAGGATGCTCCGTTAACTGTGAGGGATTGTCTTATATCATCAAAAAACAGAAGGTCTTCTTGAACCTCCAGCCCAATGGAAAGATATTTATAAATTAGAAAATTTATTCCGCATCCAAACGTTGGTCCCCATCCAAAGCTTGTAACAGCAGAATCAGTGCTATTTACGTTTCCCGGTAAAGACGAAATCCTAAATGCCATGCCGCCCTTGACTGTTGGCATGATCTTAAGATTCTTGATGTCAGTTAAAGCATTGGTGATAAAGAAATATCTGCTGCACAAGCTTGCTCCAACAATATGCTCTCTTCTGTCATTATTACTATTTGTGGTATAGAGACCCTGAAGTTCAGCTGATATCCAGTCTCGTATGTTCCAGCCGAATATCATGCCAAGTGCAGGTTCAAAATCATCACCATTGTTCGTGTTGTTGTATTGGTCTTTGTCAAAATCTATCTGCATTATACCGGTTTCAAGATATAGAAAGGGTCCTGTGTTAAATCCTTTCAACGGTCTGGCTGATGCTAAACCTCCGAATAAAAGAACCGTGATAATTGATGATAATATAAAAAGACGTTTCACAATATTGTTTTTATCATTTTGTTGGAAAAACGCAATGGCGTATTGTTTTATACCCTGACATAAATTTCTTTTGCAACTTCGCTATCAACTGCAAATTGCCCTTCATTAAGCTGAAATAAAAAAGATGGAAATCCAGCAAGAAGCGTAATGCTTGTGCCCGGCACCACTCCCATTGAGATTAACATCTGAGCTTGTTTTGGATCAGTGGTGTAAAGATAAACAATATTGCCGGATTGACCGGGTTTTAAATCAGCAAGTGCAAAAACTGCCTGAAGTGCCATCTTTGCCTTTTCTTCACAACATTTTCCCGGAGGTATTGGTTTCCCATGTGGACAAACTTTTGGATGACCAAGCAAAGTGCAGACATTTGTGTCAATTCCTTTATGAAGATGATGTTCGAATTGGCATGCGGTTTCATGTATCATCTCTTTTTTTATTGCGAGCACGTCTGTTAATAGACGTTCGGCAAGCCTGTGTCTTCTCACAGCATCCCTTGCATAATAAACCCCTTTTTCTAAAAGCTTAATTTGGTTATTGTTAATTTCTATAATCTTGGCATCAGTTAGTTCTTTAAGCGTATGTATATCCGGCATTTCACGGAGGTCGCTTAGTTTGAAAATGTCGGTTTTTTTATTTTCCCGAGCAATCCATAAAGCCTCAAGAATCTCTTCTGTTGTTTCGCTAAGAAGCATATTTATCTCCTTTTGATTTTTAAAAACTAATTCCAAAGCTTGTTATTATCCAGTTGAGAACCGTTCCAACTGTACAAGCAAAAAATAAAACAAATATGGAAATTCCCAACCCTATTTTGATGCCGCGCTCCTTAATCATAATTAAAAGTTGTGTGATGCATGGCAAAAATAAAGTTAACACAACAACTGCGATAAGGATCTGATTGTTTGTAAATATTCCAGAGTTGTACAGATCATATAATCCAGCTGCTCCATAATCCCGTCTAAAAAAACCAAAGATAAAAACCCTTGCTGATTCTACAGGCAGACCCATTACATCTAAAGGAAATTTCATTGCTTTTGTAATAAGGTCAAATATGCCGGTTATTTGCAGAAGCCAGATGATGATGCTGGCTAAAATAAATAAAGGCACGATCTCTTTAAAATACCACTTCATGCGCATGTAAGTTTTAATTAGCACATTTTTCAATTGAGGCATTCTCATTGGAGGTACTTCTATGACAAATGAAGGTCTTGTGCCCGGGATAAGTTTTGCCATGGCAAAACCTACAGATAAAAAAATGGCAAATATAATAAAAAACCATGCAGCAAGCACTTTTGGTGTATTTGAGAGAAGCCCTAATATCACACCGATTTGTGCTGAACATGGAATGCACAGGGCAAGAAGGAGTGTGGCAATAAAACGTTCTCTTTTGGTTGGAAGTGTTCGTGTGACCATTGTTGCCATTGTGTCGCAGCCTAGTCCTAAAACCATGGGTATTATTGCCCTGCCTGAAAGTCCTATTTTTTTAAATGCTCGATCCAGCATAAAAGCAAGTCTGGGCAAGTATCCTGAATCTTCAATTAAGGCAAATACAAGAAAGAATAACCCTACAATAGGTAAAATTATAACTGCTGCGTATTTTATTCCAAGCGTAACTATGCCGTAGTCACCGATTAAGAGCATCTGAATTGATGCCCATGGAATGTGTGTGGTAGCTAAATGCACAAGCCATGGATTAAGATATGTTTCAAACGCTTTTTCAAAAAAATCAACAACTGTCCCTGCTCCAAACTCTCCGACAAATTTATATAAGCCGAGATATATTACTAGTGCAAGTATAGGAATGCCGGTTATTGGAGAGATGAGCATCTTGTCGAAACGCGAAAGTTTTCTTGGCTTCTTAATTCTTTTTACAACGCGGGAAAATATTTTAACTGATTTTTTATACCATGCTTTCATTTTTTGATTTGAAAAAGAAGAGGCTTCCCATTGAGATTTATTTTCTTCTGTTAATGATAATTTTTTATCATTAATTTTAGATATAAGCTGTCCGATTCCTTGTTGTGTAATAGCAACTGTGGCAACTACTGGCATGCTGAGGAGCTCGGATAGAAGTGCTGTGTTAATATTAATCTCTAATTTTAATGCTTCATCAAACATGTTTAGAACAACAATCATGGGTATGTTTGCTTCCTGAAGCTGAAATGTGAGAGGCAGCATTCGTTCAAGGTGTTTTGTGTCAATTACATGGATGATCAGATCTGGTTTTTCATTTTTAATGATTTGAATGGTTACACGTTCTTCTTCTGTAATTGGAAAAACACTGTAGAGCCCGGGCGTATCAATGATTTCATAATCCACATCACCAAGTTTGGCATTGCCGCGACTTACTTCAACGGTTGTTCCCGGATAGTTTGAAACTGTGACATATTTTTTGGTTAAAGCCCCAAAGATGACGCTTTTACCCACATTTGGACTTCCGATTAATGCTATTTTAAGTTTTTTTTTCATATTGTTAGAAGAGTATTGAAAATCTCTTCAAAAGACAGATAAACCATAAACATATTTAACTATTTGAAATGATTCGTTAAAGCAACTAACTTCTAAATAGAAGCTTTTTTGTTATTTGCAACAAAAACATTTTTATTTTTTATGATGTTTATCTGATAAGGATTTTGTCAGACGGAGCAAAATACTACCAATAATATCAATGTGTTACCTTTCTTTAAAATAGTCTATTTTTCACGCAACTTTTCCAAAAAATTGCCGATAATATATAAGAGAGACATGAGACTTGAGACTTGAGACATGAGACTAAAATCTAAGGGGGCGGAAGAAGATCAAAGGTGAAAGGCTAAAGGCGAAGGGTAAAATGCTAAAGATCAGAGATCGAAAGATGAGTGATGTTAAATAATCGATAAAAATTCCCCCTATTTGGAAAAGAGGGGTTAGGGGAGATTTTCAAAAGGGATCGGGGATAAGATTATGAGATATGGGCATTATAAACCACACAACCCGATTTCTAGATCCAAATGTATTTGCTCGTAATCCAGAGGATCGTGCTGATATAGCCAGAGAACTGGCTGGTTCAAATCTTATCAACAGAACAGTTTCCAGATTCATTCCACAAGACAGTCCAATACAGGGATTATTTAGTCTACAGCAATGGGGGTTTGTTGGTGGCATGCAACTGCTTGGAGATATAGCAGGATATGCAGGAAGAAGTTTACTGGCACCTTATGGATTAGGTCTTGTAGGTCAGATAGTGTTTGATGAGGTTGCGACTGGAATATTTACCGGAGCTTTAAGAGGAAGAGAGAATATTGGAACACATATAGGCAGAGATATTGGAGAAGGTTTGGCAACTCGTCTAATAATCCTTCCAATAAGTTTGCTGCTTGGTGGCAGTCCTCTTGCCAGATTTGTTCTTCAGCCGATATTGTTTGGTGCAGCTTCATATTTTGTGCAGAGGGCTGGAGACTTGGCATTTCATGAACAAACTGCCCCAACATCATTTACAGATCATCTTTTATCATCAGGTGTAATGATGTTGCAGGGGCAATGTTGGATGGGCGCTCGCCATGCTGCGTTTTCGCGATTTAATAGAGCTGAAAATAGTTCAACTCCATCTAATGAAATAAGCCGAGCTAATAAAATCAACGACAATCCAGCAAATGAAGCTGCTCATGGGATTGGACAACCCAATGGATTAAAATTTAATGGCCTGCCAAGACTTGCAATTCCTGATCTTCCAGCTGGGCTAAGAAGAACAATTACATTAACTCCGGAAACACCATCTTTTCGCTTTGCTGTCAGGCAAGGTGAATCAATTACAGTAAATGCAAACGGGAACCAGTATCGCTTTCAAGGTATGGGTCATGGTGTGATTATGATGCCTGTTGATGATCCTAGCCTTGGTGGATATTTGCACTGCAGTAATTCAAATCTTTATTCTGCCACCAGACGTGGCATAGGAGTTTTAGAGGAACCAAATCGTGTTATACGTGTAGATCTTTTAGAAAATCAAACACTACCTAGGATTGATATTAATGGCCCATATGATCCAGTTGAGATAAAACTTATGGAGGGTGAAGATGTAACAATAGCAGTGCATGATTCTGATCAAACTTTGTTATATCATATGAAACAAGATTGGGGGATTTGCCGGATTCAAAGAATTTCAGAGAACGGCAAACCTTTAGCAGCTCCATTTTTTATAAATGACCATGAAGGGCCGGAATCTTATATTTATGGGGAGCTTTTTATAAGCCCTGCTTGCCAGATGGAATATGGTAGATTTCGTATCCAAAGATTATCTTGGCCAACAATGTGGAATGAATTAGTTGATGTGCTGCCTAAAGATACAAGCATGTTGTTTTGGGATGATCGTAGACATTTGGAAAATGTTTGGAAGATACTAACTGAAAATCCTGAATTCATGAAATTAGTAGGAGAACACTCAGAGGATTTTTGGAATATCATGTTTTGGCATGGATCTGAAATAGAAAGTGTTCCCGGGGTTGCTCATGCAAGAGGTCTTGCAAATCTTTCATCTTTAATTCCTAATCTTCCTCCATTTGCAGGTGAAATTCAAGAGGGCTCTGTTCGTAATGGAATTAATCTCAGGGCTATATCTTTTGCAACAAGTTGGTTAACTGCTGGTACATATGCTAGAGACAGAAGGGTAAGTAGTGGTTGGAGTTTGGATGCTTCCAATCGTCGTTTGGAATATTTGAGATCGGAAGCAGCTATAAAAAACTTTGAGCTGAGTTTTGGATCGCTTGGAGAAGAAATTCGTAATCGTCAGACAGAGCTGGAAATTTTAAGACAGGCTGCTTGGGAAAGATTACCTCCTGAAGAACAGATTTTGGTTCAACAGGGTGGACCTGTTATGTATGGTGTCTCACAAATTGGAGCTGTACGTTTTTCAGATTTTGAACTTATACGAGGAGCATTTGGGACATTTAAGGATGAACATCAGCTTTTTGAATACCATTTTCCTGTCGGACCTGCTGGTGACATAAATGCAGCCAGATTGGTGGCGTTTTGTGATGAAGAGCAAGTTGAACAAGTTAGGGGTTGTTTTATTCAACAAGGACTGGATGTTAACGTATATTCAATTCATACGCTGAATTTATTTAAAAGATTGCATAACTGTTTGTCTAAGTTGCAGTTTTACAGGGAAAGCGCAAGGCGACACCAAGACGAGCAACCTGAATTTCAGAATATTCCTCAGGCGCGTTACATAGACCTTCCAGATAGAACATTGCCGGATTCTGTAAGAGAGACTTGGGAAATTACCGAGGATCGGCTTGATCTTACTTCATATACACGAGATGATTTTTTACAGCATGATCTTGAATTTAATGCTGATGAAATAATCCGATCAATTGGCAGTGAATCTTTTTCCCCACAAGATTTGTTAAGGATATTTGCTGAAGATCCTGTTTTAAGACAGTTGTATCAATCTGATGTAGGTGTATCAGAAGGATATACATTGGCAGAACATAGTGTTATGGTATCTCAACAATATGAGAGATATTTTTCTCACATTCCATTTGCAAATAACATAGATGTTTCATTTATGAGATTGCTCAGTCTAACTCATGATCTTGGCAAGCCACTTGTTGCAACAGTTTCTCATTTAAGAACTCAAGCTGAATATAATCCTGACTTTGTCGGTCATGTTTTTGAAGCATCAGGTGTTCATCAGGGTTATGTGGTTTTAGCAAGGGCGCTTGTCAGTGCTGATCCAATAGGTGAATATATGAAGGGTGGAGATTTGGATGTTGCTGTTAGGACAATTCATAACATGAGGGATCAGACAGAATGTCCAATGGATATCTTTTTTGATATGCTAAGGCGTCTCTATATGTCTGATACAAGCAGTTATCCAAACATTAGAACACTTTTTATGATAGATACAGAAAATGGTTCTCTACGATTTAATCATGCTGCTGAACAATATTTTCTAGATCTTCAAAATGCCCTTTTTTAACTCAAGTTTTTGGTTGAACTTTTTTTGAAGAAATGGCCAATTATTTTAAAAATATGAAGCGTTATTTGTTACATACTGTGCTTGTTTTGGGTTTTGTAAGTATTTTTTTGGGGGGCTGCAACTCAACCAGTATAAAAGATAATGCTTTAGAAAATAACTTATCAGATGAAACTGTTATTTCTGATCCATTACCAGAAACGCATGATGCACAGGAACATGTTTCAGAGAACCCAGAAGAAGATAATTTGACTGAGATGCCTCTAACAAATCCTAAAACAGATCCTGACCCTGCTCCAAATCCTGATCCAGACCCTTTGCCTGAATCTGTTCCATGTGAGGCAGGAACTTTTTGTATCATTACAACCGACCTTCCTGATGCAAATTTATCTGATCCATATCTGCAAAGATTATTTGTTCAAGAAGGAACAGGTGTTGGATACACGTGGAGTATCTCCAGAGGAACACTTCCTGATGGGCTTGTAATTGATGGCAACAATGAACCTCTTTTGTGGGAATCGGCAATCTTAACCGGAAACGCAGATTCTCTGGCAGATGGTTTAGCTGCTGGTGATCTAACTGAAATCTCTGGAATTGCAGCCAGCAGGTTAAATCCAGAAGTTTTATGGGTGCTGGATGATTCAGGTAATGGACCGGATTTGTTTGCCATTCATGAAAATGGGGAAGTATTGCAGAAATACACGATGCCTTCTGTTGTTAATCACGACTGGGAAGATATGGCTATTGGAAAAGGACCTGATCCCAACAAAGAATACATATATATTGGTGATTTTGGTGATAATGCTTCTGTTAGGGCAAATTATCAGATCATTCGTGTTGAGGAACCTCTTGTGCCAATTGAGCAAGAAGCTACTATTTCGCTGAATGCAGATATTTTTTATTTCCAATATCCAGATGAAGCAAAAAATTGTGAAGCTATGGTTATAGATTGGGATGATGATATTATTTATCTGATCCAAAAAACAGATGGCAAGGGTCTTGTATATAAATTTCCGTCTTCAATGAATGCTGCATGGGATGCCCTTCATCCAGTAGTGCTTTTGCCGGTAAGTGGCTCTGGTATTGTGTCTGGTTTAATCACTGGAGCTGATTCTTCAAGAGATAATGAACGTATATTAATTAGGCAGTATAACAGGGTTTGGGAATATGCGAGATCATTTGAAAGTAACTTTGAAAGCATTTTTGATGAAGCGCCAGTTGAGGTGGCTTTGGGTGATGCTAAAAATCAACAATATGAGGCAATTGCCTATTCAAGTGATGGCAAAGCATTTTATACAGTTACTGAGAAAGCAGGACAGGTTAATATCCCCATATACAAATTTGAAGCTGAGTTGAGTTCAGATAGCACAACTATTTCAGGCATTCCCTTGTCTGTTGATGTAAACTCTTTTATCGTTCAAGTAAAAGATTCTGCTGGAAATATTACATCCCGGGAATTTGTTCTTAATGTGAAATAACAATCCAATTAATCATCCAAAGCTTGGCAAACATTTCGAAATCATTTATTATTCCAATAAATACTATATCAACGCACAATGCTTAATGAATAAGGGGGCTTTTAATGAAAAAACTTACTGCTAAGGATCTTAGGTGGGGTTGTCCTAATAATTTTCTGAATTTTTTCAAGGGTGCAGAAGGAATCCCTTCAACAAACATGATTGTAGGTCAGGATAGGGCGCTAAAGGCTCTTGATATGGGGCTTAAGCTGTTTAAGCCGGGCTATAATATATTTGTTGCAGGCATGTCTGGAACTGGAAGGATAACAACTATAAAAAGAGTTTTAGAACAGATTCATCCTGAGTGCAAAGTTCCGCCAGACCGCTGTTATGTGTATAATTTTGCAGAACCATCACAGCCGGTTCTTTTGATATTTAAAAGCGGTGAAGGAAGGACTTTTCGTGATGACATGAAGGAATTGATCAGAGTGTTGCGTGTTGAAATTCCAAAAGCTCTGGATTCCACCAATGTTACTAAAGAAAAAGACCTTTTGATTGAAAGATATCAAAGGCAGGAGAAAAAGGTATTTGAAGAATTTGCAGAAACATTAAAGAAAGATGGTTTTGCTTTAGTGCAGATTCAAGAGGGAGGCTATATATCTCCTTCTATCTTTCCTATTGTTGGAGAAGAAGCTGTTTCAATTGATTATCTTGATAATCTTGTAAAAGAAGGAAAGATGACAAAAGATGAGAAGGAGAAGAAAGTAGCCAAGCATAAGGTTCTTTCAAAGGAATTAAAAAGAGTGCTTACAAGTGCCAGATCAATTGGTCGTGAAATGCACCAGTCTTTAGACCGGCTCATGCAAAGGTCCACATCCATGATCCTTGATGGATTAATGGAAGATCTGCGAAACCGGTATAGTGATGAGAAGGTGAGAAAATATCTGCTTCATGTAAAGAATCATATATTAAAGAATATTGATATCTTTAGCGGTAAGGAGAAGAAAGAGGAAGGTTTTATACTCCTTGGTGCAGGTAAGCAGACAGAGGATCCTTTCTGGATATATGAAGTTAATCTCCTTTTAGACCAAGGTCATGAGGATTCAGCTCAAAAGTGTCCTATTGTCGAAGAACACAACCCTTCATACACAAATCTGTTTGGTGCAATTGAACATCATGTTACTGCAGGAGGGTCTTGGACAACAGATTTCAGGAATATTAAAGCAGGGTCAATGCTTAAAGCTGATGGAGGGTATCTTATAGTTAACGCCCTTGACCTGTTAAGGCGTCCGTTTGTCTGGGATCAGTTAAAGAGTGTGTTAAAAACAGAAAAGTTGGTGATTCAACAACCTGAACACTATTTTTCCCTTGCTCCGCTTGCGCTAAAACCAGAGCCAATTGAGATTAACGTAAAGGTTATAATGATAGGAAGCTCATGGTTGTATGCGATGCTTTATTCATGGGAAGAGGAGTTTTCCAAAATATTCAAAGTCCTTTCTGATTTTGGTACAACAATGGATCTTTCCAAAAATAGTGTTAAACAATATTCGTCAGTTCTTAAAACAGTTTGCGAACGAGGCAAGCTTCTTCCTTTAAGCAAAGATGGTTTGGCTGAAATGCTTGAATATGGGGTGGAAGAGGCGGAAGATAGAAGCCGAATTTCAACGCGGTTTGCTTATATTACAGATATATTAAGAGAGTCAAATTACTGGGCTGGAGTTGATAAGGCAAAGAAGATAAGCCGAAAGCATGTGGAAAAAGCTATTGAAGCAAGAAAAGACCAGCATGGATTAACTGAAGAACGTGTGCAAAGAATGATAGATGAAGGCATTATTTTAATAGATACAAAGGGGAAAAGAGTTGGGCAGGTAAATGGATTGTCTGTTTATTCGCTTGGGCATACCTCGTTTGGAAAGCCAACGCGTATTACAGCAACTACAGGGGTTGGTAAATCAGGATTAATGAATATAGAAAGGGAATCCAAATTATCAGGGCCAACTCATGATAAAGGTATTTTGATTCTTTCTGGTTACCTTCGTCAGAAATATGCGCAGAATATGCCGATTAATCTCTCAGCATCTATATGTTTTGAACAATCATATGGCGGGGTTGATGGTGACAGCGCTTCTTCAACTGAATTATATGCATTACTGTCGAGTCTTGCAGGCTTACCAATAGATCAGGGGATTGCAGTTACAGGTTCAATAAATCAGATGGGGGATATTCAGCCAATAGGCGGAGTTAATGAAAAGATAGAAGGGTTTTTTGATGTTTGTAAGTCAAAGGGTTTGACCGGAAAACAGGGCGTTATCGTCCCTGTTCAGAACGCGCAGCATCTTATGTTAAGAAAGGATGTTGTAAAAGCTGTGGCACAAAATAAGTTTCATATTTATACTGTCAACAATGTGGATGAAGGCATACAAATATTAACAGGCAAGGGCGCTGGTTCAGCTAAAAAAGATGGAAAATATCCTCCTAATACTGTTCATGGTATGGTTATGAAAAGGCTTGTAAATATGTCTCATGCATTAAATGAATTTGAATCTAAAAAAGAAGATAATGATGATGATAAAAAAACAAAAGGTGGTAAAAAAATAAAAAAGAAAGCAAAAAATAAAAAGGCTAAAAAGGTAAAATCTAGGCATTAATTGTTTTTTCAAAATAGGTGTGCACAAGTGCTCGTAACAATTTAATCGTCGTTAAAGATTGTCATCCTCGGACTCGATCCGAGGATCCAGAAAACCTAGATTCCGGATCAAGTCCGGAATGGTAATTAAATTGACGAAGCACTAGAAAGAAAAAATGACAAAGAAAATTTTAACAAAAGATTTTAAAAAACTTTTCAATGTTGCGAAACAAGTTCGCAAATTGGCATATGCTCCATATTCAGGGATTAAGGTGGGATCAGCTTTGGAATCCATTGATGGCAAGATCTACACAGGATGTAATATTGAAAATACTTCATTTGCAGCTATATGTTCAGAAAGGGTTGCGTTGTATAAAGCAATTTCAGATGGAGCACGTAAATTTAAGCGGATTGTTGTGGTCGCTGATCTAAAAACAATAACATCTCCGTGCGGAGTGTGTAGACAGGCTTTGATTGAGTTTTCACCTGATATGGAAGTGTTTATGTGTAACCTTAAGGGAAAAGTTGAGGTTGCTACAGTAGCAGAGCTTCTGCCATATATTGTTGATTATGCTTAATGCGATATGCGATAATAATACCCCTCTTTGACAAGAAACTGTGTCGTAATACCTTTTTGTTGTCATCCTCGCCCCCGATACAAACACTCGAGGGTAAACTCCAGCGGGGATCCAGAACGTGTTGATTTTACTTGATTCCTGCCTGAGCAGGAATGACAAAAAAGAGCAAAAAAGTAATTGCAACACAGTCTCTTGTCAAAGAGGGAGGTTAATTACGCTCAACGAACAAAAGATTTTATATGCGTCAAATTTATAGTAAACAGTTTGTAAAGAACTCCATAGGTATCTTGTGTGGATCAATAATATATGGAATAGGGTATGCATGGTTTTTAATTCCTTTTAAGATTGCTCCGGGTGGAGTTGGTGGATTAAGCCAGATTTTTTTTCATATGTTCGGTTTTCCAGCAGGGCTTTGTATGCTGGTAATGAATATCCCGCTCTTTGTGCTTGGTATATGGCTTGTTGGAAAACAGTTTGGGCTTGGAACATTTTCAGGTTTTCTTTTAGGATCAGTGTTTACAGATCTTTTTGCAGTAAAAAATATCTATAAGCTGGGGATTCTAACAGACGTTCTTGAGAGTTATAATGTTGGTAAACCAATGCACGAGTGGGCATTTACAGATAATATATTTTTAGCTGCAATTGCTGGCTCGATTCTTCTTGGCGCAGGCATTGGGATAATTTTTAGATCAAAAGGATCAACAGGTGGAACAGATATCCCAGTAGCTATTCTTAAAAAATACTATAACACGTCAATAACAACCGGATATCTTGTAATTGAAACCGGTATAATTATTTTTATTGGTGCTGTTTTTAAAAATCCAAATTTGATTATCTGGGGATTCTTTACGCTGTTTTTAGCTTCAAGGGTGTGTGATCTTTCAGCAGAAGGTTTCCCTTATACAAAAGGTGTTTTTATAATTTCCAATAAATCAGATGAAGTCAAAAAGGCTATTATGGAACGCTTAGATAGAGGCGTAACAATTCTATATGGTGAAGGTGGATATTCTGGTGAGAAAAAGAATATTATAATGTGCGTTATCAATCGCCGGCAGATTAATATAATGAGAGACTGGGTTCGAAGGATAGATCCTGATGCTTTTATAATTCTCGCTGAGGTTAGTGATGTTATGGGATATGGATTTAAGACCAGAAGTCTTAATATGGGGGATACTTAGTTGTTTGTATTTAGTCACTAAACCTTGTCACACAATTTCGAATATTATGAGTGACCCGCATTCATAGATTCAAGAAAAGCTTCCAGCCTTACTTTATGTTGTTCAAAGCTCGAATTTCTTTGATCCACTGCATCTCCATTAAGATCAATGAAATTATATCCAGCGCTTTCTATTGCCTTGCTGATTAGATGTATATTACCAGATGCCTGATGACAGCCCCAACTGGAATAATGAATAACTCCATCAACATTAAAATCTTTTGCGATTTTAAGAATGTTTTCTATTCGTCTTGATATTGCCCCATTAGCCGTATGCCTGATAAGCCTTTTGGCTATTGATTCAAGCGGCGATGCAAGATCATACTCGTCAAAATAAGGATAAGAATATTCATCGCAGACAATCTTTGAATTTTTTCCATTGTCAATGATGCCCCATAAAGGTGTTTTATACTGAGGAACAATGTGCAGCCACATCAGCTTTTTTGCATTTTTGTTGCAGAAAGGCTCATCAAAAAATTTATTATAGCTAGTTCCGCTGGTGATATCTTTGCATCTGGCATCAATGATTTTTGTTAAACGTTTTGTGCCAAGAAGAAAATACATTAAATAAGTAAAGTTCACTGTTTCATGGTGCTGGTAGATATTTTTATGGCAGTTTATGCTGAGATTATAAAATTTCTTTTGCAGCGCAATTGCTTCATTGGCGCATATTATCGTCTGATTTAACAGATTGGGGTGAAAGCTTGTGTTCAGTATGTCTGCAATTTTTTCTATTATATCCTTCAACTGTTGAGTTGCGTAATTTATGGAATCCACGTTCTCTTCAAACGGTATATCCAGAAAGATAAACGGGACTTTTCTCTGTCTTGCTATTTCGGAAAATGATTTTACATTTCCGTCACACATAAGAGATGTGGCTGCTACAAATTTTGGTTGTCTTAGAAAATTGGTTTTGGAAAGCCCGAGTATTGTTCTGTGAAATGAGCACATTGTTGGAGGAATGTTGTCAGATTCAGATTGGTCCAAAAGCTTTGACGTTACGTTCAGGTTAGCTAAAAGCGCTGTGATTATCTCCATTGTAATAGGCCTAACTCCAAATGGATGGAGTATCTCTGCTGGAAATAGAACAGATGCCCATACAGAATTTATATTTGGTGATGTTGCTTCAATCAGGTATTGAATAACCTCATCAATTACCATTTGTCCTGAGGAGCTCCTTTTTTTGTTGGACGACAAGCCGGTTAGTTTAAGAAAACTAAGAGCTGCGTGTAAAGAAAGCGTTCCAGATGAAGCAAGTTTATATAATTGATCTTTGATAAAAAGATTGAGGCTCATTTCAGTCCTTTGTGGCTATTATTGCTGCACCAAGTGCGCCGCTGAACTGCGGGTCATTTAAGACATATATTTTTTCGCCAAGACTTTTTTCCAGCTCTTTTACCAGCCCGGTGTTTTTTGCCACCCCTCCGGTTATGTAGTATGGTGGCTCTCCGGAAATTCTTCTTACAAGTGACGAAGTTCGATCTGCAGTTGCCTTGTGAATTCCCCTTGCTATTTCAGGTTTTGACTTTCCTTCTGCAATTAATGAAATAACTTCAGACTCGGCAAATACAGAGCACATGCTGCTAATAGACGCGCTTTTCTTTGTTTTAGTTGCGAGTCTTGCGAATTCAGCAAGATCTACGTTCAGCTTGCTTGCCATTGCTTCAAGAAACCTACCTGTTCCTGCAGCACATTTGTCGTTCATGACAAATCG
>CAZLRI010000013.1:0-15208 GCA_964561745.1 uncultured Pseudobdellovibrionaceae bacterium
CTTCGACAAATATTATACCGATGGGTAAAGTTATATATGGAATATCTACATTTTTATCATCAAAGTGAGAAATTCTCAATATAATCAGAACACACTTGTCCTCCATCTCGCTTCTTGCTCTTTCATCAACGTCCAAGGGGTCGGTTAAGAAGTTTAAAGGGATATTTAGTTTCTCGGATAATTCTACTAATTCTCCGTTGGTGGGGTTTGGGAAATTTACCCAGCAATTTTTCTCTATCTCTCTGATTTCTTCTAATCCATCTTTTGTGGTTTTGAATATCTTAATCATTTCAGCATCTCTCCTATATTTTCTTAAGCCTGATTGCGGTATGTCTTTATAAATTTTTATGAATATTATAAACTTATTTTATTAATTCCGCAATTAATAATTATAGAATTATAGAAAGAGATAAATACTGAACTCGCTTATTTATTCCGTCTTCTCTTATCGCAACCAAGCCTTTGGCGCAGCGTAAATGCTCTGTTGGCCGAAGTGGTAGATTCAATAATTAATCCTTACCTTCATACACTTTCAGTAATTCGACTTCACTCTCCGGTGCAATAATACGTACATAGTTTTGAATATCTTGAAGATGTTGAAGAGTTTTATACTTTTCGATTCCCGGCGGGGCATAGACCACAAATAAGACCTTCTGAGTGTTAGGTTTTATCCGTGTACGTTGGTCTGGTCCATATATTATACTGGAGATTACTCCCTGAGAGTCAGATATCATCATATCCTTAGGAAGCAATTCTTTTTCCTGTCCATTCATTAAGGTGTATTTTTCTCCACCACTAGAAATATCCAGTTTAATGGGTAGGTCCATTGCTTCTAAATCATGCCCTGCAGTTAATAAAAGATTCTTTAGCTCAGCCATAAACATTACCTCCACCAAGGAGGCAACCCTGGGAATTGATTTATTCTTAAAAACAATTGATTCTAATTGCAATAATACCTGGTAGGTTTTCTTAAATCTTTGGTAATAGTCATTATAAGTTTTGAGCGGTTCCATATTCTTTAAATCAGATCTATCTAACTTGGCAAATTTTTTCCTCAAGTTATTTTCTAATTCGAGCTTACATTGGTCAAGCTTTTCATGTTGATTATGATTGCATACCTTCCTCATTACCAGTATACCTAATAATGCTTCTGGATAAGTCTTTTTAATTTCATCCGATATAATTAACAATCTTACAACCTCCTACCTGCAAAATAAAGCCATTTGGGTAAGCAAACAGTTTTTATCTCCTGTTTCTATTTCTTGCCTAACTTTACATTCCATATGAGCTACACACTCATCAATAATAGGAGCTTTTACTTTGCGTGCTGGCTGGGGAGTTAATCCCGTTGCTTTAAATTTATCAACTTGATATCCTGAGTGGAAACCACAATAATATATCTTTGGTTTTAGCTCTTTTGGAGGGAGATTTACAATAAACTCTTTAGTGCTTTCAATTAATTTACATGAATAAGTCCCTCTTCCTATAGCACAAGCTATGAGTGGGGGTTCTTTTGATATAGGCATACAGAAGCTGACCGCAATGATATTTGATTTTCTTTCGTCCCCACATGTTATCAAAAAATGTCTCATCGGCCACATAAACTCCAGATATTCGACATCAGTCTTCATTTTTATTACACCTCATTTTTGTCCATTTCATCTAACGGTCCCAGCATAAAAGAAGTTTTTGCGGAGCAAAAACTTGGGTGAGTCCGAAGGGCGAACCTTTTATGCTGTGTTAGGCGACTGTTTTGCTTGGCAGCATCTTTATCATCATATCCTCTTTTATAGATTTAATCTTTTAACTATGAAACTTCCGTAAATTTTTCCTAATATATGGGAAGTAAGTTGAACCATGTAAAAAAAATCTCTCTTTCTATTTGAGTTTAGAGGGGTTAAGATTTTCATAAAATGTTTTAGAAGTTTTTTATAAATAAAAAGATCTACACAGGGTGTCTTGAGATGAAATTTGGCCAATTTGGAGCTTGCTATCCCGTACTGAAAATATTTTTTGAGTAGTTTCATGTATGTGTCAGGGAAACTGTGATAAACGATTATGGATGGATCATACAATAAACGACTGGGAAATTTATCAATCATTCTCCAAAATAAATCTATATCTTCGCCATTATTTTTAAAAAACTCATTAAATCCTCCGACTTCTATGAATGCTTTCCTATGATATGCACAATTAGCAGTTATAAAGGAACCTGGTAGAAATTTTTTAAACGGTTTGAAGGTTTGCCTTGGGAATTTCATGATTTCATTAAGAAATACATTTGCACTAAAAGCCTCCACATCATTCTTGGGCTCAAGTGGTAACATCCTGCCACCTACACCTACCAGCTCAGGATCGTTCTTGAAATGTTTAAATATGTTTTCGAGCCAATTCTTATCAGGGACACAATCCGAATCAATGAAAGCTATTATATCTTCTCTTGCAAATTTTATTCCTATATTTCTGGCAGCGGCTGCATGAGTTTTAGGATTTGAAAAAATTTCCACAGGATATTCTCTTGCTTTTCTAACCGTAGAATCCTTTGAACCACCATCTACAACAATTACTTGACTTGGGAGACAACTAGCTTCCTCATATGTTGCACGCAAGACTCTTAAAATGAATCTCTCGCTGTTATGTGTAGGAATTACTACAGTAACATCAACTTTTTTAATCATTCTCTTACACCATATTCTCTCTTCATTTTTCCATTTATATAGTCCACCGCCCTAAGCAATTTAGGCTCACAATATTTATCAGCGAAATAAATAAAGGCTTTCAAGTCTTTTGGAAGACATGGACCACCGAACGCTTTACCATGGATTGTCCCATATTTCCCTATCCTAGAGTCGAGACCGACAATATCTGCAACAGCTTGAGAATCAATATCAAGTTCCTTACAGATGAGAAATATCTCATTCCAGTATGATATTTTCGTTGCAAGCATGCAATTTGATGCATATTTCACCATCTCTGCCGTTTTCAAATCTGTTCTGAAAATTGGCTTATTCAAAGGCTGATATAATTTCTCAAGCGCATCACCTGATTTTTTGTCAAATTCACCAATGACAATCCTATCTTCTGTGCAGAAGTCTCTTTTCATGCAAGATTCATTAGCCCATGTGCCTTCGATTTTTGTTAAAAATGCAGGATTCACACAAATACTGAAACCCCCAACTCTCTTGTTTGAATATTTTTCAAGAATGGGTATTATTACTTTTTCTGTTGTTCCAGGAACTACGGTACTTTTTACCACAACAATATGGTATTTACTATGTGTAGACAATGCTTTTCCTATATTCTTAGATACCGCTTTTATATGAGACAGATCAATTCTTTTGTTTATTGCCGGTGTTGGAACACAGATAAAGGAAAAATCCGAGTTTTCTATTGCATAAGTTATATCCTTTGTAAAGTTTGGTAAGTTTTTGTCTATAATGTCATGAAAAATAATTCTGTAACCCACCTTAGCAAACCCCTTCCCAATAGACGTCCCAATCCAACCTGATCCTATTATACTTATTTTTATCATTTTCACTTCCTCCACAAAACGATAAGCAAAGCCAATATAAATATAACAAAACTCCACGCTTTGACAACACCCCAATACCAACGGCCAAAAAGTTGCTCTTCTATATAGATGAATCTACGTAATAAAAATTTTAGGTCCCTCTTTTTGCTACATTCAACAATAGTTCCAAGTTCGAATAGGAGTTCAAATAATGAGGAGACGTAAATATAACCAATTTTCCTCCAGTTACCTTTAATTAGACGATATTTTAAAGCAAATATCGATTGAAACAGTATTACCGTTAGCAACCATGCCAAAGGAATTATAGCATATAATAGAGTATTGTTAACCAGGGCCTTATACGTGAAGAATATTATTAAAATTATAAACATCAAAGAATTTTTGGGAATATCAAGAAAAGTATTTTCTGGATGTTTTCTCATTAGATAATATTCACCTCTTCCAAATCTGAAAGTCCTTTCAATAAATTGTGACAGTTTAGTCCAAGTTTCACGAGTATGATATACTTTGGCGTTCGCATTGCAGCATATTTTATATCCCAAAAATGTGATGCGATAACCCAAGTCTACATCTTCCCCAGATTCCTTAGGAGGTAACATGGATCTAAATCCGTTTACCTTTTCCATAACATCTTTCCTGAAAGAGATATTTGTGCAAGGTGCCCAAGGAACATAACTTTTCCATTTAGCCCACTGAAAAGGTTGTAAGAAAGGCATTTTTTCTATTACATTCCAGATCCATGTTTGCTTACCTACAAATTCAGTCAGACCTACACATCCACCGATTTCCTCTCTGTCATAGCACTTTAGATGCTCATTGAATATGCTATGTTCAACTTCGCAATCCGAATCAACAAAAAGGATGATAGGAAATCGAGCAATCTTTATTCCATGATTTCTCTGTTCAGATACACCTTTTTGCAGGTAATGATACTCTGCTTGAAATTTCTTACAAAGTGCTTCTATTCCTGATTGAATTTCTTTGCCACTGCTGTCTACCACAATAACTTCTATGGGATTAGATGAACACTTTTTAGCTTCGACAATACTTCTTAAAAGTTTTTCTAAGTAAGTAACCCTATCTTTTATTGGAATGATAACCGATATACCCATCATGATTTTACCTACTTTAATAACAGTATAAATAAAAATATTACGAAAGTTAGAATATGACTCCAGCTCTGTATTACCTTACCATCCCATTCAAAGATCATTTCTCCTTTTCCATACAGGATTTTTTTATAAAGCATTGATGGACTACCTCTCTTTAAAGATTCAAACACAGCCCCTAACTCAAATATAAAAATTAGCCAAAAGGAGAGATAATTTGATAAGAAACTTGCAAATTTTAATCTGTAGGTTTTCAAAAAGGTCTCTATAAACGGAACGCAAAATAACCAAATTATTGGAAGTTCAGCTACTTCCCATCCTAAACCACTTAATTTTAGAATTATAGATAACACAAAGAGAAATAATAGGATAGTAGTAAACTTTGGGAAGTCAATGCTTGATAAATATGAATGTTTTTTAAGTATATGAAAATCTGTCCTTCCCCACCTAAATATTTTTTTACAAAACTTCCAAAAATTACTCCAAGTTTCCCGGCTATGATTGACAATAGCGTTGGGATTGCACTGGATCTTATAACCTGATTCGTTAATTCTTAGCCCAATGTCAACATCTTCACCACTAAAGTCAAAAGGATATTCAGTTCTGAAGCCCTCTACTTTCTCTATTACTTCTTTTCTAAAAGATATATTCGTGCAAGGTCCCCAAAGAGCATAATCCATCCTCTTAGCAAAAGAGAAGGCTATATGAAATGATGTCTTCTCGATAGCTTTCCAGACCCAATTCTCTTTTCCTATAAAATTTGTTAGACCGAGCACACCACCAATATCTTCTTCGGTATATGATGCAACATGCTCTCGGAGTATGCCAGAAACAACTTCACAGTCCGAATCAATAAACAAAATGATGAGGAATTTAGCAACTTTCACCCCATAGTTTCTTGCTTCAGATATACTTCCTCCTAGGAAGTGAAATTTATATCCATATTTTTTGCACATTTCAGATATCAGTGCACTGTCTTTAGAATTACTATTGTCAATTACTATAACTTCTGCTGGATTGTTAAAGGTGTTTAGTTCCCTATCCAAAGAGATAAAAAGATGCTGCAAATATTCAATTCTATTTTGAGTTACTACAATAACAGATAGTCCCTTTAAAATTTCTCTTCCTTCTTCCATTTCAAAGCTCCATGAGGATTAATAGGAGTAATAAAAGGATGCTAAAGATAATACTCCAAGATTCTCTAGCCTTTTCATCCCATAAAATTATAACCTGTCTTGGATCATCTAAAGGTGCTTTATAAAATGCTAATATACTTTTGTTCTTAAATGACTCTGATATTATTCCAAAGTCAAAAAGAAAATTAAGAAGCTGAGAAGGTATTTCAAAATAAATATTTTTAAGAGAATCTCTTAAAGAAACGATCTTAAAAAGTGTATTTAGAAATAGAAACAACGAGAGCCACATAAAAGGCAATGACAAGTATAGAAGTGTCTTGGTCGTAGCTGCTTTAAAAAAATACAAAATTAGTAAAGAACAAAATATTGTGATAGGCTTAGGAAATGTGGGGGACAATTTATCTCTATGCTTCCTATAAAACACATAATAGTCCATTCTTCCCCAGCGAAATACACGTTTCGCCACGGCTAAAAAATTACTCCATGTGTCTCGTGTATGATAAACAATAGCATTAGGATTCATTTTTATTTTATATCCTGCTTTATTAATCCTAATGCCAAGGTCTGTGTCATCTCCTCCTAATCTGAAAGGGAAATTTGTATCAAATCCTCTAACCTTCTCCAAAATTTCTTTTTTAAGAGAAAGATTTGTACACGTCCCCCAAGGAGCTGATTTGACATAACTGGCAAGTGTTTTTGCAAAAGAAAAAGCATCTAAAAATTTGGTTCTTTGGACTATTTTCCATGTAGTGGTCTCTTTACCAACAAATTCTGTTACACCTAAAATACCCGCGGTATCCAGTTCATTATACATTTTTAGATGTTCTTCAAAAAGGCGTTCTGTTACTTCACAATCTGAATCTACAAACAAAATAATCTCCCCCCCTGCCTCTCTAATGCCGAGATTTCGCTTCTCTCTCACATTAATGGAACCTTTAATATATTTAGCTTCATATTGTTCACAAAGAGATTCTATCTTCTTACTATCTTCCTGTTTACTACTGTCTATGATTAGAATTTCTACTTGACATTTAAACTCATTTAATGCCTTATTTAAAGAAATGAAGAGAGCCTCGAGTAATTGAATCCTTCCGTGAGTTGGGATTATTACCGAGATATCATACTGAATTTTTGAGAAATCAGTTTTTCTCAAGAGCTTTCCTCTCCTATATAAAAGACCTTTATAATTTTCTCTAAACGTGCCGTGCCTTGCTGAAATTCCCATAAATGCACTTCTGCTTCACCTAATCTTTTTTCTATATCAGCACAAGCAGAAAGAGTAAGGGTTGATTTGTTTAAAATATTTGACTTGAGTCTATGTCTAATATCTCCAAGATAAGCTTTTATATTTTCAATTTCAGCGTTGCTTCCAGCGATGGCCAACTTTATCTGTATCTCAGATGTACTCGAACTGAGCCATTCTTTGAGTAGGTTAATGAGTTCTTCCCTTTTTTTTATCGCATCAGCCACTTTTTTGATAGTTGATGATATTTCTTCCTCTCCTTGTACATCAATTGACGAGGACTCATTATCATTACTAAACCAGTCTGTATTTTGCAAGTTATTAAGTTCTTCCTTTATATCTTTTTTAGTAGTAAAAAAGATACCATTCTCAGGACTTATCATAAGGTTTCGTAAAATAAGGACAAATCCTAACAGTACTAAAAGTAAAGTATCCCACTTCAAAAATAGCCAGAAGGACTGGAGCCACGGGCCATAGATTAGGAATAAGAAAACAAAGACTAAATGAGCAATAAAAAATATCCAAGGGGGTATCTCTAACATAAAATATACAATCCGATGTTCTAAGAATTTCGAATTCTTCTGTAGCCAACAAAGCCAGAAAGGAAAAAAGAGTGCTGAAATAAACACAAACCATTCTATGCACATTGGTAAAGAAGAATTTTGCAATATTGTTATTGAAATTATCAACGAGTTGGCTAAAATAAATAAAGGAAAACTAATGAAAAAGAAAAATTTCTTTACTAATACGTGTGGCTTAATGTATTTTCTACCCCCCGTGAAAAGACCGGAGGATAGTGTCTTTATTGCTGGAACCAACAATGCAAATCCCATAAAGGTAGCACTAACTTGCGCCGTGATCGAGAAGAAAACTTGATTGAAATTATCCATATCTCTCACCTTCTGTTCCTTGTAGAGCTTTATTCAATATATCTGCCCATTCATATAATGTTTGTTCAGTATGGCAAAACAACAAACATCCTCTGCATTTCCCGTTTTTCATTTTTATTCTCTGTTCATTAAATTTATGGGAAAACCAAACATCTTCTAAAGCCTCTTTGCGAAGGTCAGCTATTGGCTGGAACTGGGAGCAGGGACGTAAATTGAGGTCTGCCCAGATATGAACCCCTGTATAACCAGCGCTACACCTGAATTTATTTGGCATTTTATTATAGATTAAAAAATCCGGTATCCATCTAAGAAATGTTGGCGAGTTAGTAATGGAGAATCCCTGCTTCTTCATTTTGATCAGTTTCTTTATTTCCTTACAAAGAACTGGATACATTTCCGGATTTGGAATTAAATCATCATTTACTCTTCCGGGAACTCTTTCATATGATTGAAAATTAATAAGGATTTTACCTTTGCCAATATCAGTAATTTTTTTAACTAAGAATACTAATTTCCCAATATTATATCGATTAATTACGCAACTTATAGCAACATCCATATGTGGATTTTCTTCTTTGGAATAAATTAGCAATTCTAAAGCTCGTTCCGCAATTTTAAAAGGTACTCCTCTTAATTTTTGATAAATTTCTGGGTCGGTGGTATCCAAGGATAAAGTTACACAATCTAAACCTGACTTTACCAATTTAATTATTTTTTCTTTTGATAATAAAATCCCATTTGTTACAATCTGGGCTCTCATGTTATAGCTTTTAACAATAGAGATAACTTCTTCTATATCTTTACGAAGTAACGGTTCTCCACCTGATAGACTTACCACTTTCACTCCGAGATTACTAAGAGAGGAAAAAATCCTCTTCAATTCTTCTATAGTTGGGTCAGGAATAAAGTTTTGCCATTTCCAAATGTCACAATAGTAACACTTTGAATTGCACCTCTGTGTGATACTTATTGACGTTGTTAAAGGCGGTGCAATTGGAAAATTTATAAGGTTTGAAATATTAATTAATGTCTTATATGGTAAATGTTTCATCAAATTTTTTCTGAGGGAAATTAACCCACTATACATTACTTTCCTCCTTAATTTGCTTTGATATTCGGTGAAATTTTTCAGATAGATTCTTAAATAATGAAGGTATTTCTTTTAAGTTGTTCTTGTCTATGTACTCCATCACTCCTTCCAAGAAAAATAGGTAAGCATCCTTTATAGATTCGGAGATTGCTTTAACTTTTTCCTTCGCTCTTCTTTCTTCAAAAGAATGCTTAGAATTGCCAATAGAAAATAGAATTTTATAGAATTTTGAAATAACTTCAGCATTTAACCCTGCCCTTCCATAATCACCTATAATTCTTTGAAATAATTCAACCTTGGGATCATTAGCATAGAAACCCAAGTAGAAGTTATTCGCCAGAAGTCTGTTTTCTTTATGGAGAATGTTCTCTACCTGGGTTCCTTTTAATACCTTAAGCGTGTAGAGTTCTATAGGGATGGCTTTTCTTACTTCTTTTAGGAATTCTACGTTTTCCCTTAGTTCTTCCCAAGTAGTATTAGGGTCGCTCAATATAAACCCTGCGTTAATCTCAATCCCTAACTCGTTTAAGATACGTATCGAGTTCCTAATTTGGTTAAGAGTAATCCCTTTTTTAAAATACTTTAAACTTCTCTCAATTCCAGACTCAATTCCAACGAACACTAAGTATAGTCCTGCATCCCTTAAAATACGGAAAACTCCTTTCTCAACAGCATCGGGTCGGCATTGAATAGCAAATCTTATTTTGAGTTTTCTCCTTATGATTTCCGTTGCTATCTCACGTGCTCTAACATGAGACTCTTTTGTCGCATCAAGAAATGCGTCATCAACAAACAAAAATGATTTCACTCCCCATGCAGAGTTTAGAAATTCTATCTCATTTACTACATTGATAGGGCTCCGAGCTCTCCACTTTGAACCTGAACGTAAGCAATAAAAATTACTAATTTGACAAAAAGTACAAGAATACCTACATCCTCTACTAGAATAAATAGCTACAGGATAACCTTCTCTAATAACATACTTGATTGTATCTCTATCTGGAAAAGGAAGTTCATCCAAATCTTTAATAAGAGGACGTGATTGGTTTAAAATTACGTTTCCATTCTTTCTGTAAGCAATTCCCCTGACTTTTCTTATATCTTTTCCATCACGAAGCGCTGTAACCAATTCTAAAAATGTAACTTCACCTTCAGATATGACAATAAAATTTATCTCTTTAAATCTTTCAAGGATTTCTTTAAACCAAAATGTAGGAAAGTAACCACCAAGACAAGTGTATACACTTACTTCTGCGGTGCGGAGAAAATTAATAATCTCTATAACATTATAGAAAGCCTCAGGTGTAATTATAGAGAATCCTATTATAAGAGAAATCTTTGTCTTTAAAGTTTCCTCTACTGTTTCCATTATAGAAAGATTTATTAAAGGAGCATCAATAATTTTTACTCGAAATATTTTCTTGCGAAGAACTGCTGCGAGATAGCCCATTCCAAGATGTTCTACTTTATACCTGTATTTAATCGGAGAAGGGGGATTAACCAATAAGACATCTACGTTACTCTCCTTATTAGAATACTGAGTGTTCATGTAAGACCTCCTTAATATGTCCACTTACTAATTCTTTTCCATCCAATACTATTCTTCCTTCTGCGGTCGATATAAATCTTGCATAATAAGGCTTACTAAAAAACCGCATCCTTTGCGGTCTCATTTTTTCCTTTAAAATTCTTTCCACAGTTAAATCTAAATTCAAATAAATTTTCTGATTTTGGTAGAGTAATTTCAAGTGAGAGGGGATTTTGAGTTTCTTTCCTTTATGTTCATATTGAGTTGGAGCGATCAGACTCATTTTGTTAATATTTGAGTTTATATATACCCACTTTTCTCCTCGGCCAATAGCTAAGGAAATGACCCGAGTTTTATCTTTAAAAACAACTTCAGCAAAAATTAGTGTTAATTCCTTTAAATACATTCTTCCCCAGTGCCAATATAGGATATTATCCTTTAAAGAAACGGTTCCATAGGTATGATCATGATAGCCTATTCCTTCTAAATTAAATATGCTTTTGGATGTTTTCAAAAATCCGCTCACTTCAGCTCTTGGTATGGAAACCAGCCACGCCAAATATCTATCTCCTCCTGTAGTGAAAATAACCTTTCCATCCTGACCCCAGCTAAACCCACTTAATATCTTTCTAAAATTTAGTTTTAATTCATAATTATCCTTTTCAAGTTCAAGATGCAGGATGTTATTAAATGAGGATCTTTCAATTTTATTTTTCCCAATAGAGATCATATTCTCGGATAATAATATTTTATCCGAGTTAAAACTTTCTTGGACTTCTATTTTCTCTTTATTTGTGTTTATAGTGAAATCTATGTTTGCTTTGATAGTTTGTGGAAGAGACTGGTAACCATCGATGGAAATACTACCCGCAAGATATAAATCATCAAATATAGCATCAAAATACCACCATTCAAAGTAGAAGATATTGTCTATACAATGCCACAATTTATCGGTAACATCTTCATTAGCCTCTTTACCCCATCTTTCTTGCCCATCAAATACGACCTTAGGTGTTCTAACAAGTCTAATTTCATCTTTCAGAATGTTTTTACTCCATATCAATTGAAAAAATATAAAAATAAGGAATTTTGGGTCCAAAAATGAAATTATAGCGGCAAAAGAGATAGGTAAATAAAACGAATAAAAGCTGCTTAAAAAAGATTCTTCTACTAAGACACTGTTCAACAACCATTCTTTTGTGATTCTTACACCGGTTAGGTAGGCAATTAACAAATAATCACTTACAAAGAACCCCAGCAAATGGATTTTACTAATTACAACTATTAATGTAATTACCAGTAAGATTATCTCGATAGGAATGATACCCATAAGGAGATAACGAGTTCCTTTCAAGATCCCTATGGAAGTTATAAGAGTTTTTACATTTGCTTTTAAATCATTCTTGTAATCCTTTATTTGATGCACTATTATCCCTCTTATCCCAACAATGAAGTAAAGCAGAAGAAAAAGAAGGGAATCCCAACTAAAATAGTTAAAAATGACAAAACAAAGAAAAGTTGGAAACACTCTTTGCGTGATAGAAACAACTATTATACCCATCCATCGCTTTTCTTTAAATCTCAAAGGAGGTAGAGAGTAAGAAGCACTTAATATGTGCATAGCAATAACTAATATAAGAAAAATATAATTATGCTTCCAAAAAGGTAAAGAAACTAATATTCCTAATAGAAATATTGAAAACAATACGAACTTGGCTACACGAGGAGATATTTTGGTAATTACTTTCTGTTTACCAACTTTTTTATCCACCCTTCTGTCACTGAAATCGTTAATCATATAGCCCAAGGAGGCGTAGAGGCAGATAAGGGCAACAAAATTGAAGAAGGACAACAGTGATGCGGAAGTGAAATTTTTATTGATTATTATCAAATAATAGAATACAAGAAAAATAAGGGGCAATTTTGAGGTACTCCATTCTCTCCAACGAATCAAGCCTTCGCATTCTTCAATAAATAGCTTTAATTTCTCAAAAAATAGATTCTTATTCATTTTCATGTACCTGCAAATATTTCCATAGTGCTTCTACAGCTATTGCAGTGGTTAACTCTCGCGAGCCATAGAATAATTCGGGTACCCCAGCAAAAAATGCACTATTGGGCCAACCTCCATCTGGTCTTTGTGCTTTCAATAAATTGTCTATTGCTTTTTCTACCTCAACTCCTTTATATCCACAATTTATTAGGCTTACTGTCGCCATGGCATTTTCTAAGTTGTTACCCCACTCACTTACAACATTTCGTTTGTTCAAGAGATAATTTTTTATCTTCTCCAAAATAGGTTTTAAACCAACAGCTCCGCCATCTGTATATGCCCGGCTGAGGCAGTAAGTAAAACTAAAGGGAGAGTAATAATATATGCTCCCATCTTTGAAGACTTCTTCATTTACTACGCAACAAAGATAATCTACTACCTCTGGGATTGACATTTTAATTAAGGAAAAGAAGAAAAGGATATTAGCATTCACAACCCAATCGACGTCATTTTCAAAACCACCACAAGCTTTTGGTGTATACCGATCAAGTATCCATGTATAAAAACGGCCTTTATTATCACGATAGTTTAATAAACAATTGGCAATAGTTCGGTATTCTAATTCCACATTATTCTCAAACAAAGCTGATAATACGCAGCAAGTATCATCAAGGTCCAATGGTAAATGAGTTCCTTTTCCGAAAAAACGCCAAAACCCTTCTCCTTCTTTTTCGTTTAGCAAAAATTTAGTTGCATTTTGAACTGTCTCATTAAGAGGGAAATTCTTTAACTGACTCAGACTATGCAAAACAAATGTAGTAAAAAATATTGATTTAATGTAGTACGAATTCTTCATATCTTTTGTTTTAGCTCTTGTTATCGAGAACTCTCCGGAACTCAGTTGCTTACTTACTAAAAAAGATGCATCTTCTCTAATTGATTTTATATTTTTATTGTACATTCAGTATCCCCTCATTTCTATTTATCCCGTTCATCAATAATTCTCTTTGGTTTAACATCACTCCTTGGAAATGAACCAAATGGCATAATTTCTATCTCAACTGGAATTGTTAACAAATTGATAAGTTTTTGTTGGATTTCTTCCAGATGGACTTTACTCCCTGTTGTTTTTTCTAAATAAATTTTAGCCATCGATTGTCCTGTGGATCCTAATATCTTAAATGCCCATTCATTGCTTGTTTCTAGATAAGAAAGTAAAATTTCTTCTATATCTTTAGCAAAAATCTTTTTGTTATTTATAGTTACGCTATCAATTGGTCTGCCTTTGAATATAATTCGAGGAGAAGTGCGACCACACTTACATTTTTCCCAAATTATGGATATATAATCGTCACTCCAATATCTAAGCAAAGGAGCCGCTTTTTTCCATAAAGTTGTATACACTGCCACTCCAACTTCTCCTTCAGAAACGGGCTCTTTTGTAATTGGATTTATTACTTCTACAAGAACATAATCTGCTGCGAAATGTAAACCCTTTTTTTCTTTACATTCTCCTGCGATAGGACCGAATATTTCACTCAGTCCATAAAAATCGTAACATTCTGCACCCCAATAATTCTCAATTCGACGACGCCTTGCGTTGCTTAGATAGTCCCCGCCAAAATGAAAATGGCGCAATCTGTCCTTCATTATTGATGTTTTTTTCATTTTCATGAACTCAAATAAGCGTGCCCCTAAAATAGGAAGGGTCGTTATAGAAGTAATTGGGAAAGCACTTATTGCTTTTAAAATTTCGTCTGGCGAAGCTGTCCCAAGGGGCACAACACCAGCACCACTTGCACAATATTGATTTATCATGCAATACCACATTATAGGCATTCCAAAAGGAACGAGAACCAAAGAAATATCACCAGGTCCTACTCCTATCCTTTTCATACAGCGGGCTGATACATCTTTCAAAACTAAATCATCCTGTGTTGACCAAGGGTAAATAGTAGGATATCCAGTAGTTCCAGAACTTGAGAAGAAAAAAGCAATACCATCATAATTAAGAGACGTTCGTTCCATTGGCTTACTTAGACGAAGTTCCTCTTTTGTTGTAAATGGTAGTTTTTGTAGGTCGGATATTTCTTTGATATCTTCGACGCTAATCCCTTCCTCTGACAACTTCTTCTTGTAGAAGAGCACTTTCGCAATATATGGAATTATCTCCCGCAATTTTTTATTCTGTAAACCAAGGAGTTCCTCTTTAGACATATAGTCCGGATGAATTATGTCTTTATTTTCCATTCTTCACACCTCTCTTTTTGATTTTCATATTTTTTAGTAGCCGCTAAGCAAAATGTCGCCTAACGTTTCCGGTGTAAAAGAAGTTCTGCGTGAGCAGAATTTGGACGGAGCGAAGCGTAGTCTTTTACACGGTGTTATACGCCTGTGCCGTGCTATCTCTTCTTTAAAGAGTGCCAAAATCATTTTTAATACTGAAATCATTCCGCTTTGAATTCTCTTTTAGCTTGTCTTTATTATATATCTCATATAATTTATTTTTGAACTCAGTGGCATTATTTCCATAGATATTTTTGAATGCTTCACGATTTTTGGTAATCATCCCCTTCGTGTAGTAAAACATAAGTGATAATTTCAAAGCTCTTAACAACTTTTTATCCCATTCATCAGAAATATATTGTCCATTAGTACTATTAATAGGGCGATAGCGCATCGGATAT
>CAZLRI010000014.1:0-4720 GCA_964561745.1 uncultured Pseudobdellovibrionaceae bacterium
CGCGAGGATGACAGCAAAAAGCTATTGCGACACAGTCTCAAGTGGGAGGGGTATTAATTAGCTACCAACCATCGATCAATTAAGGTCTAACCAGCTTTCTTTTAAATGCCTTTTTCAGCTCAACTTCATCTGCCCATAAAATTGCAGAGGTCTCCAGATTTGTAACTTCCAATGTAGTTTTATAATACACGATCTCTTTTTTTCCAACAGGCTGCCTTATTGAAGTTATATGTCCGGAAATTAACCAATCAGCACCTATCTGCCTTCCTTTTAATTTTGCTGCCTCTGGATTTACATAACCAGATGACTGATATTCATATTCCTCTGCCATTGCGTTTCTTAATCTCTCATTTAGAAAAGTAAAACGATGCGATTTAATTAACTTTGTCCTGATCATGTTTGTTAAAGAAAGAATATCAATATGTTCGTCTGTAGCATTTGTGAACAAGCTGATAATAATAGCTGGCTTTCCATTAGCGCCGGCAAGGACATCACTATTCAAAAGAGATGTTGTAAGCTGATCTGCTATTGTCTGCAGATCTGATTCAACAAACTTATCACTTAAGAGTTCCACCTCTTCTGGATCAATATATTTACCCTTTGTGTAAACTCTTTTTGAACCGCAAGCCCACATGTTAAAAGCAAAAGCCAATGCCATAAGAAAATATAAAGATCTTTTTTTCATTAATTCCTCCCTGTTTTAGTTGAGCGATTGGCGATGGGGGTTGTGCAAAGTACGCACATCCCCCATCGCACAACTGTTTATCAAAACAATTCCATCATACGATTCGGAAGCGTTCTTTCAACAAGCGAACCCAATGCTCTGACTGCTGATTTGGATGCCATGTTACCCATTTTCTCATTTCCGCTAGCTGACCATGTTAACGCACCTATTGTTTCATTGGTTTCCTCGTCCATTATTTCCAGATCCAGATCAGCTTGATATATCTGAACAGTAAGTTTCCCCATATTCATATCACCCTTGTAGTTAAGGTCTGTATTTCCTGAAAGAACATATGTCTTAGCCTTATCTGTACCACCAATACTTTCCTTGGTTACAAAACCTGCATTTGACAATCCTTTTATTATATATGTCTTTACTGAATCAGCCGGTCCCTGCACTTTTACTACAAATCTTACTCTCTTCTTTAAACCGTACAATATCGTTGTAATCTTGGCTGCCTCGTTTTCAGCAACATTCATCTTCGGCATTGTTGCAGGATCCAGAATAGAAACCACTTCATTTTTGTCATTAATAATATCAGCCAGTTTCAAAGCCTTATTATAATGTCTAATAGCCAGCAAAATATCACCATCGTTCTGAAACGAATTACCAGCATCCATTTCAGTTACTATTACCTGTTTTAAATCATCTATCTGTTTCTGCACTATTCTGGCAGATCTTGGTCTGTCTAAGACAGCCAATGCATAAAGCATCTTTGTTTTCTTATCTCTGTAAAACTCCTTAATTTCAATTCCATTTAAGATCTCGTCTGTACTTGCCACCACAATATCTTTCTGAGATGAGTTGCTTTCCGGTTTTGCACTGTTTTCACTTGTCACAGTCCGCTCTCCACTGGTTGTTGCCTGCACACGAGATCTTAACGTCTTTGCAATTTCTGCTCTGGCAAGATCAGAAACCCATGTCACCTGCTGCTTCTTCCCACCCTTTTCCATTGAAACCGCACCAACACCAATAAAATACCTAGGTTCGGAATATTTTTTAGAATTACCATCCACCCAGTCTGGATTTTTTTTAGCATTAACTACACATGGCATAGAAAACAAAACTATTAACGCAATCAGAAGTTTTGTCTTTTTCATTGAGCCCCTCCTTCATTCCCTTGATTAATAGTTTTTTCAATTACCGGATCTTCCATTGCTTTTAATTTTGTAAGAGCCTCTTCGGTTTTTTCATGTATCATCTGGTCTAGCTCCTCAGAACTAATTGTTGGATTTTTCCCTCTGATTCTTGCTGCGCTCTCTTTCTCAAATTTCTTATATATCTGATTAAAGAAATATTTAAGATCAACTTGTATCAGAGATTGATATTGTTTTTTGCCCTTTTCATAATGTCTGGAAACTATAGCTGCGCCCAGCAAAGTTTCATCAGCTGAGGATTCTACTATACTTTCTGATATAGCATAGCTGCTATTCCTAAGCTCCTGTATATAATTTTTTGTAAGTGATTGCATAAAACTTGCAACTTCAGATCTGGCATTTAAATCAGCGCTCTTTCGAAGGTCAAACTGTTCTTTCCAGTCTGGATTTGAATATCCAATAGCCATGAAAATCTGATCTTTTCTATCCCATGAATGACCCTCTTTTTTCCACCACTTCTCATCGATTTTTAACTCCTGACCCCAGTGGTCCTTTTTAGCACATCCAATGGTTATAAACATGGAACAGACAAAAGCTATCATTACAATCAAAATAACGTTTTTCTTAAACATGTTGCCTCCTCTTTTAGTCGATAAATGACAATTAGCTAGCGACTAAATATCAACAAATTACTAAAAAAGTAAAGAATTCTATCTTTAACCTGAATATCAATGTATTCTAAGTATTCTAAATTTATTGGCTTATTTATTGCACAAATACACATTGGTGAGTAAAATATAAACTCAGACGGAGGGAAAATGCGTATTTGTTCAACTTCAACAAGATTGGCAATTATCCTATTAATATCAATTGGTTGTACAATACTTACTAGCTGTTCCCCTTCCTCTGATTTTAAATTCCCCGGGCAAGTCATTAATTCCACCGGCAGATCTGACACTCCTGATACCACACAAAATCCTGATGACCAAACAACTCCAGCTAATACATTAACTGCCGCATCCCTTGTTACAAGCATTTCACCAGAAGATGGAGCATTTGGAGTTGAACCATCTGTTGTAGTAACTGCAACATTCTCAGAACCAATGGCTGCTGAAAGTATTAATAATACAACTTTTTTAGTTTATAGGGATTTTAATAACATACCAGTTGAAGGAGAAGTTCTCTATGATCCAGCAACAAACTCTACTGCATTCACTCCTTTATCAAACTTTGCCTTAACATCATCATTCACAATAACAATATCCAAAAACATCAAGACCGTTTCAGGCGTTAGCCCAATTGATGATTTTATCTCGCAATTTACAGTTAGAGAGGGGGGTTGGAATGAAGCAAAATCATTAACAGAACACAATACCAATGCTATGCCAAAAGTTGTAAGAGATATTAAAGGTAATGAAACTGTTGAGTGGCTGATAAAAAGACCATTGCCAAGTGGTTTTTGTCCTAATCCATTTGGGTGGTTGTTGGTCATCCTCCCTGATGAACTGAGCGTATCACAATATACCAATGGAGAATGGAGCACTCCTCAAACAATATCATCACCAACTTCAATTCCACATTTTGATATAACATCACATGATATTGGAATTGATAATGCCGGAAATATTATTTCCATTTGGGAACAAAATAATACCATCCGATCTAAAACATATACATTTAACACACATATATGGTCTAAAGAAAATATGGTGTCAAATAGTAGCGGTTTTGACATCTCCAAATCAAAACTTGCTGTTGCTTCAACAGGCAAGACAGCTGCAATTTGGAGGAAATCTAACGAATCTCACATATATAATATATATCCAAACTACTACTCACCTGATTCAGGATGGATTAAAGATGACACATTACTCCCAATCGCCAATGGCGCAGATACAATATCTGCTCCTGATCTAAGCATTAACGCAAACGGATCTGTTATTGCAGCATGGGCTGAGAATAATAAAATATATGCAAATTATGCTAGGAGCGGCAAACTGAATGCACTAAACATGACTGAAATTGAAAATATCGAAGATGACGAAGCTAAAACACCAAAAATATCATTAAATGATTCCGACAATGCTTTGGCTGTGTGGATAAATGGCAATAATGTATATTCAAATCTATTCACAAATGAAACATGGAATCCTTTATCAACTTTTCGATTAGATAATCTTGAAGAACCAGCATCTGATCCACAAGTTGTTCTTACAAATAGCGGCAATGGCATGGCTGTCTGGATACAACTTGACGAAACAGCTGAAGATGCAGACAGACGAAAACATTTGTATGCAAGGAAATTTGCTGAAGGAGAGTGGGAAGATGAAATTCATTCAATATGCCATAGATCAACTCATGCCTCAGCGCCTAAGATTGCAATGGCTGATGGTTGTGATCCAGCAGTTGTATGGGTTCGGGATAATGTGATATGGTACAATTATTATCATTTACTTGGAGAAGCTTGGGACACAGAATCCAAATTAAGCCAAGACGGACACGTTGCTTCAGAGCCATACATCTTTATGTCTGACAATTGCAGCACTTCTGTGGTATGGGTACAAGACAAAAATATTATGATTAAAAGTTTGGAATAAAACACATCTAAACCCGAGGGAAGAAGAGGAGAGAATATAAAATCAAAACAAAATCCAGTTAAAATTCTCACTCGCATCATATCTGTCATCTTCATCGTATGCATTGCCTTTGCACTAACTGCATGTAAGGGCGGTGGAATGATACAATTTGGAGATCCTGAATCATCAAGATCAACACTTGGAGACATTGATGTAACAGATCAAGGAGATAAACCCACACCTATACCATCACCTTCGCCGCTGCCACCTTCGCCACCACCCCCACCTCCTCCAGATGTAGAAAACCCTGATGATGTACCACC
>CAZLRI010000014.1:4820-14576 GCA_964561745.1 uncultured Pseudobdellovibrionaceae bacterium
CCGCCTCCGCCTCCTGAAGACGTAGAAAGACCTAGTGATGGGGCACCCCCTCCTGTAGATGAAAGAGAATGGGAGGAAAGAGGTCCAGCAGATACTGAACCTCCAGTTGAACCTCCGGTTGCCGAACTAAAACACTGGTCAGAGCCTGTAACAATCGTAGACAATAGCATCGGACAGGGAAAAACACCTCAAGTTGCTATTAACACACTTGGAAATGCTGTTGTAGTGTGGTCTCGCAATACACCTTTTGGCTCAAGATTTTTTAAAAATATTTATGCTAAACTTTATCGATATGAATCAAATACATGGGCAAATCAAAATATCTTAGAGTTAGATAATCTTGGAGATGCAATTAATCCACACGTAGCAATGGATGCCAATAACAATATTGTTGCAGTTTGGCAGCAATCTGACGGCACATGCTACAGCACTTGGGCAAACCAGTTTTTAAGTTCACGCAATAGCTGGAATATTGGAGGAAAGATTATAGGTCTATGCACTGAAGGCTTTGATACTTCTTTTCCCAGAGTTGCTATGTCATCAGATGGTAAAACACAAACTATTTGGCAACAGCAAACACGTGAAGGATTGCCCGGATCTTCAATTTTATATGGAATAGATTCTAAATACCTATCTTCAGATATCAGCACATGGAATCATAGAGATATCAGCATCATTGACACAACCCCGCTTACTATAGAGCCAAAACCTTTGATTAAGGTATTTGAAAACGGGGATGCAATCTCAGCATGGCTGGATGGCAGTTCAGTGATGGTTGGCACATACTATAAAACAGGAGATGGTCAAAGACATTGGGCAAGCAACAGGGTATTAGGCTCGGGTAGCAATAATGTCAGCTTAGCAATAGATGGCAACAACAAAGCAATTGTGGTTTGGAACTACGATGGCAATATTCAATACAGCATTTGTAATCTAACAAGTTGTTCTGCATCTGCAACTTTATACTCAGGAAGAAGAGCTGCTGATCTTGATGTTGCTATGAATAAAAATGGAGTAGCTGCTATAGCATGGGTCCAACAAACAAACGACATAATGATACGCAGCGCAAATACTGCTGCAGAAAGACTTGTATGGAGTTCTGCTGTTGCTATTGATAATAATGGAGGGTTTGGAGTATTACTTGCATCCCCAAAAATAGGAATTGATAATAATGGAAACGTAATAGTTGTTTGGGCTGCCACATTAAGACCTCTTTCTATGGGAGTCTTTGCCAATCAATTAGGTAACAAAACAAATTTATGGAGCAATGACACAGCACAAAAAATTGATAGCCACCCACCACCATTTCATCTTGTCCAAGGTTTACAGCTAGCAGTAAGTGAATCTGGCAATGCTGTTGCTGTCTGGGAACAAGGCGCGGGGAATATTATAGCTAGTGTGTTAAGGTAGAAACCAAATAAAGGGATTGGTGGAAAATGCTCTTTAATGTCATCCCTGCGAAGGCAGGGATACAGAACTTGTTGAAATTGCTAGATTCCCGCCTGTGCTGGTATAACAACTTTTGAAAAAACATCATTTTCCACCATGCCCATAAAATAAAAAACCCTGAACTTTTATTCATTCAGGGTTTTTTATTAACCAAAAATTTCAAAATTCAAGATCGCTCTTCTTTACATCCCCTACAGGAATTTCAATGTTATTTTCAATATCAGGTTTTGTTCTTTGCTGCTCAATTGTTTCAATAGGATATGCTGTATGCTTATTATCCTGAACTGCTTCGTTCTTGCCAGCCAGCTCATTTTTTTTCTCTTCTACACGTTGTAGTTTCACTTTTACTTTAACCACCTCAGGCGATGCTGAATAATCTTTTAAAACCTTTTCATAAAAAGGTTTTGCCTGATCCAACATGTCTAACTCATAAAAAGAATCTCCCTGTCTCATGAGCGCTGTTGCAGCCTTATCGCTTCTTGGATATTTTTGCACCACTACGTCAAATTCCTTAATAGCTCTTTTATAATCTTTTACTGAGAAAAAACACTCTCCTACCCAATATTGAGCATTGGAAATAAACGAACTTTTGGGAAATGAACTAATAAAACTTACAAACTTAGCAGCTGCCTTTAAATATTCACCTTCATTCACCTCATCAAGAGCCCCTTGATAAAGACTTCCCTCTTTAGCAACATTAGGCGCAACTTTTTCCATGACTTGTACAATCTGTTTTGAAAAGATATCAAGACGCTCCTCAATACCAGTAAGCCGGTGTTCTAAATCTATAATCATTCGTTCCAACTCTTTGCTGTGTGCCTCAATTAAATGTTTATTAGTATCTAGCTCCCCTTTAACTGATACAAACTCTTGCTGAACATTATCAGACCGAGCTATTGCTTTAGCAACATCTTCATTATTTGTAAGATAGGTTTGTTGGATAGCTTTAACACGATTTTCTAGCTCTAAAATACGATTAGTTAACTCATCTGCTGCAAAAACCGGATTTGAAACAAAAACAATTACTAAAACCCCAAAAAGTATATTTTTCAACATAACCTCTCCTCAAAAAATAAAGACCACAGCATGAACTTTTTATTTTTATTGTTCACACTGTGGTCTTAAAAACCGTTTAACTAATATTAGTTATACTGCTCTCCAACAAATTCATCTCTTCTGTTACGCCACCAGCAACCCTCATTATGCTCTGTGCATAAAGGACGCTCTTTGCCATAACTTACTGTCTTAACTCTATTAGGATCTACACCCATATTCTTCATATAGGTCTTTGCTGATATTGCACGGCGATCGCCTAAAGCAATATTGTACTCAACTGATCCTCTTTCATCGCAATGTCCTTCTACTACCAACTTAGCCTTTGAATTATCCATCATCCACTGAGTATTAGACTTCATTGTAGGCTCATACTCTGCTTTAATGTTTGATTTATCAAGATCAAAGTGGACTCTCTGCAGACCTGACCCCTTTGAAGCAGAATCAGTCTTCTTCTTTGCACAGCCATAAGTCATAAAAGCACCTGCTACAGCTGTAACCAAAAACAACACAAACAGTTTTCTCATATTGCCCCCTATTAAAAGTTTATTATCGTTAAATAAGTAAATTAAAAATTAAGGTAAGCTCGTTAAAATGTCAAGCGCATTTGCCTTGTATCTTGCCAAAAGATCATTTATTAAGTTAAACTATCTTCCATGAACAAGATAGCTATCATTGACAAATCCAATCTAGCCTCAAATGTTTACAAACTTCTCTTACACAACGAGGCAACCTTTCTTACATCTGCCAGCAAATACAGTGAAATACGCGAACTATTTTTTAAAAGAGCTAAAATCGATTTAATTATATTTAATTCAAATACATTTGGCAAAAAGTTTGATGAAACATATAAAACTATTCTTAAGGATACTCCTGTTTCAAAGATTCACAAGCTTTTTATATGCAAAGAAAGTGAAAATATCTGGCACAGCAAATTAAGCAACCTACCATTATCTGAAATTCTTGTGCGACCATTTCACCCAAACGACTTTATCTCTGCTGTAAATAAAATATTAAAAGGCAGGTAATTATGTCCTCTCAAAACACAGAGCATCGCATATTTGAAAGAAATTCCTACAAAACAAAGGTGGTTTTTGAAGATGAATTTGGCGATGGAATGTTTTATTTATATTCAGAGAATATAAGCATGGGAGGGATGCTGCTAGACTCTTTTATACCAATACGCACAGGAACCATGCTTCTTTTATCATTTAATCTTCCCCCTAAAAACAATCTTGTCAAAGTCACAGGAGAAGTCATAAGATCGCTTTATCCAAGCAGGGGCATGGGAATAAGATTTGTAGGACTTACTAATGATGCACGAGATAAACTAGAAACCTTTCTTTTAAAACCGTAAAAAATATATTGGCAAAAAAGCAAACCCCTCCCAAAAGAAGCTGTTGCTGAAGTCACCAAACGCAACATTTTGGTAGCCGCAGGCTTCAGCCTGCGAAAATTACGCACCCTTTCGCCGAAGAGCGCCTGCCCGCCTCTGGAGGGAATCCACCTCTGGCGGCAAAGAGTGCGGCTGCCACTTCAGCAACAGCCTCTTTTAAGCGACGTTTGTCAGCAGTCTGAACGCTCCCTAAATAGGAGCGTTCTAAATTACCGACTTCTTTTTGAACTTGTTTTTTGGGAATGATGAGCGTCTTCATGTTCTTTAATACGTTTCTCAAGAACAGAGAGCTTTGATTTAATCTGCTTTAATTCATCATAAACACCGGGGATCTGCTGTATTTTTTCAACTGTTGGACGAACCTTATCATCAACAAAGTTTTTCACTGTTTCTATCTCTCTTACACCACTTTCAAGAGTTTTATGCATAATATCCCTTAATGTTTCACCACCACTTTGTATTATTTCCCTAAATGTTTGCAATGGGAGAGGATTTGTCTTTTTTCTTTGTTCTTCGAGAATGATCTGCGCAAGTGTAATTGCAGTCAAATCTTCCTTTGAATGGTTATCAACAACTTGAACATCGTCCCCCATCTTTATCATCTCACTTATATCTTCAAGGGTAACATAGCATGATTCTTCAGTATCATACAACTTTCTATTTTGATACCGCTTAATAATCTTTTCTTTTTTTAACCCCATTATGATCTCCTTTTTTTGCGGGCTTTGGCCGGATGTTTATTCTTCACTGTTTTTTTAGAAGCCTTATCCTGCCTGATCTCATTTTCAACTATTTCACAAAAATAATTAAATATTTTACCAGCTCCGCATTTGCTGGGAAACTCTTTAACCATACTATTTCCAAGCTCCCTTGCTATGGTTATCCCTTTTGAAAAAAGGACCAGCATATTTGAATGGTCTTTAATATTACCGGTTGATTCAACATAAGATTTACAATAGTTCAACACTCCTTCAGCTGCCTTAAGTATTTCATGACCTGCAACAAAAATATGTGCCCGTGTTTCAGAAATATCCGGGCATTCATTCATCTTTTGTTTCTTTTGACGACTTGTCATTTCTTGACCTCCTTTTAAATATACCTAAAGACGAGCTTTCCCTAACACCTATAATTATTGAAGAAACAAATAATATAAGCAGAATCTCTGGCAAACCAATTTTACTAAAAAATTCATGTATACCCGGCATATAAAATACCTATTATAACGCGTCATAAATGTCCAGTTATTTTAGCTTATATTCAAATAAATACGCAAATAATTTCAATGGGTTAAATAAAAGAAATAAGTTTTTATGCATTAATAATGCGTCATATGTAATCACGATCGACCAACAACTATTGATTATCAACCAGCCTTATTCGTGTGTAAAAATTAGCAGGGGTTTTATCATCATCCTTAAAATGCAAACTCAGCAATATCACATTTACATGTATTATTAACACAAACAACGCACAAGCTATAATCAGCGGTATTATACTTGGTTTGAGCAAAAACCAAAGTGATGCAATAGTTAAAATATAACCTGTTGGCACCAAGGCTTTTTCAAACTGCAACCCTATGCCAAACGATCTGTCTTTAATATCATACCAACGCCATATAGAACAAAAACGAACAAACAAATATTCTACTGCAATGATAATCAAAAAAATTTTCCAAAGCATGACCATATTACTATGAAATACCTTCCACAAAAGCATTGCAAGACCTGCAACACCTGTTAGTTCCATAAGCCTGACCATAAAACTATATCTGTAAAAAAAGAATTTTAACATTTTTTCACCTTCTTATGCTTATGTAATATTAACTTATACTAAAACATCTTCACCCTGCCACCTACATAAGAGTTAGTCAATGCACACAATTATATAATTGCCAATCTGGTAATAAACAGCTAATATTGATTTGAAAAGGAGCTGAGACTTTTAGTGAAAATTCAATTTCTTGGAGCAACAGAAACAGTAACAGGTTCTAAATTTCACCTAACCGAAAATAACCATTCTTGGTTAATTGAATGCGGATTATTTCAGGGGTTAAAGGAACACCGGTTAAGAAACTGGCGAGAGCTCCCGATCGACGAATCGTCAATCGAAGCAATCATATTAACTCATGCCCACATCGACCATTCAGGATATGTTCCAGCCCTTGTAAACAGAGGCTTTAAGGGAGACATATTAGCGTCAGAATCAACAGTTGAACTATGCAAGATTTTACTCCCTGATGCAGGATATATACAGGAAGAAGACGCGCGTTTTGCTGCTAAAAAAGGGTTTTCAAAACATAAAACACCTCTGCCTTTATACACATATAAAGATGCGGTTGATTCATTAAAATATCTCAAAGCAATACCTGACAAAGAATGGTACAAATTAAGTGAAAATGTCAGAATAATGATGAGACCTTCAGGTCATATTCTTGGTTCAAGATTCATTAACTTATCAGTGGATGAACAACATAGGCATTTTAATATATTATTTGCCGGCGACATTGGAGGATATGATTCTCTAATAGCTGTTGATCCCGGCAAAGTTAAATCTGTAAATTATCTGGTGCTTGAAGCCACATATGGAGACCGACTCCATGAGCAATATGATGTTCTTAACCGGTTTGAAAGTATTATAAACAGAACAATTGCACGTAACGGAAAAATAATAATACCAGCCTTTGCTGTTGGAAGGACCCAAGAGGTTTTATATATACTAAAAAATCTGGAAAAACAGGGAAGGCTGCCAGATATTCCCATTTATTTAAATAGTCCTTTAGCCATAGATGCTACTACAATATACACTAAGTTCATGCCTGAGCATAACTTTTTTCTAAACGGGGTTGATCCATCAGAGGCCTTTCATCCCTCAAGATTAGAACTTGTTACTGATCCTGAAGATTCCAAGCGTCTTAATGCGCTAACAGAACCTGCTATCATAGTATCCTCATCTGGCATGATGACAGGAGGCAGAATTCTTCATCACTTAAAAGCATATTTACCTGACCAAAAATCAACAATTGTAATAACAGGCTTTCAGGCTGCAGGAACAAGGGGAAGAGCTATTTTAGATGGCGCAAAAGCAATCAAGATACATGGCGTTCCAGTTGCCATAAACTCTGAGGTTGAATTTATTGAAGCATTATCAGCTCATGCAGACTGGAAAGGCATCATGCGGTGGTTAAAAGGGTTTGAAACACCACCTGACAAAACATTTCTGGTGCATGGCGAACCAAAATCACTTGAAGCATTAAAATCACATATTGAAAAAGAGTTAAAATGGAAGGTGGTAATACCAAAATACCTTGAAAAAATTGAGCTTTAGCTTTTCATATTTCTCATCTTTACAACCCAAACTTGGAAACCTCTTTTCTTATTGATCCGGTTTCATAAATATTTTCAAGAAACGTGATCAAATCTGTACCTCTGTTTGAAAGAATATAATCGGTTTGCGAAGATAAAATTGTGTCATGATGAATAGAAATTCCCTTTTTATCTGAAAGAGATCTTTTTAAAATCTTAATCGCCTTTCTTAAATAACCCTCTTCTGCAAATTTTTCCTTACAAAAAAATGTATCCGGCTTTGGCACAAAAGGCGTTATTGTAACAGAGATTGAAATTGCCATTTTCTTCTGTTTCTTCATCTCTGTTTTGATCTTTAAAACAAGGTCAACAATCCCCTCTATATCAGCCAAAGTCTCTCCGGGCAGACCGATCATAAAATAAAGGCGAACAAATGAAATTTTATTTTCAGCCAAAATTGATACTGCACTTATAATCTGATCATCTGAAAAATCCTTACCTATGGAGCTTCTTAGAGATATACTTGCCCCCTCAATACCCAGACTAACTGCCTTATGACCGCTCTTTGCAAGAAGAGACGCTATTTTATTGTCAATACCATCCACTCTTAACGATGAAGGGGAAAATGTTTTGCCCATCTCATGAATCTCTTCAATAATATCAATGAGAGTTTTGTGACTTAAAAGATCCGCACCTATCAGCCCAATTTTATTTCTAAATTTTTCTCCGTCTTGTAACATCTGCGATATAGCCTTTTTACTTCTAACACGAAAAGGAGAATATAATGATGGGGTTGCACAAAATCGGCATTTTCTTGGACAACCACGGCTCATCTCAATTAAATGCATATCACCAAATTCAGCATTATTTGAATAAACAACTGTTTCGGTCCTCCATTTATCCAAATCTTTAATAAATCTTTTTTTCACATCTCCTGTTGTTAAAGATGGCACCAACAAACCATTAATCTCTGAAAGCAACTGTAACCGTTGTTTCTTGTCAGTCTCTTCACACAGCACAGATACGATCTCCGAAAAAACCTCTTCTCCCTCACCAAGCGCCAAACAATCAAATATCTGAGATACCGGATATGGATTAATTGTAACCGCAGCCCCTCCTGCTAAAAGCAAAGGATAATCGCCACCTCTATTATTACTTCTATGTGGAATGGAACACAAAGACAGGATTGGAATAATGTTCAGAAAATCATTTTGAAAAGATATGCTAAACGCAACACAGTCAAACTCAGATAAAGGTTTTTGCGTTTCAATTGAAAGAACAGGTGTATTAGTTCTAAGACTTTCTGCCATATCATTTTTATCAGGCAGAAAAGCCCTTTCGCAAACAACATTAGGATGATCGTTTAGTATTTTATATAACGCGTGAATAGCAAGATTACCCATACCCACGCTATATACATTAGGGTAGACCAAAACCACAGACAGCTTACCACCCCAATGTTTGGCAAGAGCATTGGTTTCAGATGCTAAAATCTTTTTTTGTTTTTCGATGAATTTCCACATTAAGAAATTTTTCTTTTGAAGGTCACTACATACTTATGCTTTGCCCTTCTTGAGATAATCCAATATCCAGTTTATAATCCATTTTTTTTACATATCTCTTTAACTTGGGCTTTAAATTATCTAACTCTTCATCTGTTGTTGCTGGGTCATAATGAAACAACAGAAGCTTTTTAACCTTAGCTTTACCAGCAAGATCAACAGGGTACAAATATGGGCTATGTCCCCAACCTATTTTATCTTTCTTATATTTGTATTGAGAATATTGAGCATCATGAATAAGAAGGTCAGCGTCTTTGATCCATGCAATTAATTTATCATCCATATCAGGAGACGGCTCATTATCTGTTATATGAACAAAGATCTTTTTGCTTGGAAGAAAAAATTTATATGCATATGCGCCACCCGGGTGATTGCACTTAAATTTTCGCACCTTAATTGACCCTACTTTAAAAGAACCCCCGGAAAATGACTTAAACAACAGCTTTGCGGGGACATCTAACAACCTTATTGGAAAATACGGAGGGCTAATAAGTCTTGAAAGCTCTGACTTTAGATTTTTTGCATCACAAACAGGGGATATAAGATCAAATGTATTTGCCTTATTATAAATAGGCTTAAAAAATGGCAGCCCAATAACATGATCAAAATGAATATGAGACATTAATATTGTCGCATTAATCCTCTTATTCTGAAATCTCTTATTTAAATTCTCTCCTAAAACCCTAATGCCGGTTCCTGCATCACATATAATAATAGTGTCTCCGCAACACAATTCTACACACGGGGTGTTACCTCCATATTTATTTGTTTGTCTGCCTGGTGAAGACAATGATCCCCTAACCCCCCAAAATTTTATATTGGTTTTTTTCATATATTTATTAACATATTAGTGTTATTAAACAGCGCCGTCAATAACTGCTCAATAATTAGAGCCTGTCGGGGAAAGATTGTGTAAATGTTTGAAAAATAATGATGGCACGTGATTTTTTTCTTGACGGGTTTGAGATGCGATGATCGTCATTGGAGGGTTGAT
>CAZLRI010000015.1:0-14413 GCA_964561745.1 uncultured Pseudobdellovibrionaceae bacterium
TTTATATCCTCCCCGATGGCGTTCATCTTTGTCCGAATATTTAAGTAAATCTCTGTGTAGTTGCTTGATATGGTTTTCCGTTGGCGGGATCGCATCAAAATTGGCAAAGATCATATCCATGATTTCAGCGTAGCCGGCGACTTCCTGTTCATCCCGTGTGGAGAATTTTTTGATCTCAAGATTTGAGAGAAGTTGTTCTACTTCTCTGTCAGATAGTTTGGCTCCTTCAATACGCGTCGAAGAGCCGATGCTTTCAATTGTTGCCACCCTGCGCAGACTAGAAAGCCGATCTGGCGCTATTCGACCGACGGCTTTCCATGCTCCCTTAAACTCGTCGATTTCGGCAATATCCTTAAGGATTTCATCTGTAATCTGGAATGTTGATATATTCATCACGGTATCCATTTTTCCATCCATTATCACCCATTTATAGTGCCATATGGACATCCATTTGTCCACCCATTTTTATCCATTTGTGATGATGTTTCTATTCTATGAGGTTACGCGAATAACGAAACTTTTATAAACAAGTTCGAATCCTGCCGGGCGCGCAATTTCAAAGGGGTGACATGAAATGCCACTCTTTTTTTATCCGACCTATAAAAACCATCTAACTCTTTGTTTTTATTATTATATTAATAAAAAGTTGAAATGATATATAATTGAGAGTTGATTTTTGTCAAGTTAAAAAATAAAATAATTTCAAATAGTTATAAACTATATTCCAAAATTCCCAATAAAAATAAAAAAACTTAGCAGCTTTTTTTAAAAAATGACGATAATATATATGTCGGAAAAAAGAGACATTAAGGAGATGTTATATGGACATAAGAACGTTTCAAACAGGAGCTGCGGACAGTCTTGTCGGTGTGTTATGGCATCAATTTCGTTATCATCAAATGCTTGAAAGAGAACCTTTCCGCTTAACAATCCGACGTCTACCAACTACAGCAGTAAATAGAATTGAAATCCTTCCTCGACCTGCAAACGAATTAGAAGGATTTTCCCGCCTTATTCGAATTTCATCACGCGGAACAGGGTATGTCTTTTCCACACCAAGACCAATTTCCGTTGCCGGATCTATTTTTGCCCGCTCTTTTTATCGCGGCGCTATAGCCGGAGCGCTTATTTCAGGAATTTTCGCAACACTTGGTCATATAAATGACAATAATATGTCACTTGAAGAGGTTTTTATTAATGGAGGAAAAGCAGCAATTGTTGGTGGTATATCAATGGGTATCGGAAATGCCATTGGAACAGTTGTTGCATCAGGCATCTTTCTTCCATTTGGTTCACCACTTTTAATATCTATAGCAAGTATATCATTAGCATTTATTTTACCAATGGTACTCAGTGGCACTTTATTTTCTTTGGGATGTGATTATCTTAATGTCCAAGCATAATTGTTTCACGTGAAACAATTATATTATTCTTGCATTTCATAACATCATAGTTAAATATCGCCAAACATTAAAAAAATGTTTCACGTGAAACATTTTTAACTAATTATCAAATTTATGGGCGAAATTATTGCATTTTGTAATCAAAAGGGTGGGGTTGGAAAAACAACAACCTCTTTAAATATCGCTGCTTGTCTTGCTGCTGCTGAAAAAAGAACCTTGCTAATAGATCTTGATCCTCAAGGAAATTCAACTACTGGATTTGGCTTTAACAAGCATGAGCTACAAAAAACTGTTTATAATATTTTTACAAGCGATGATCCATTAGAATCTCTGTTACTAGATACTGAATTACCGTTTTTAAAATTAATTCCTTCAAATACTGCTCTTGTTGGGGCAGAGATTGAATTAGTTGAAATTGTTTCACGTGAAACAATTTTAAAGAATAAACTTAGTACAATTACTAATAACTTTGATTTTATTTTAATAGATTGCCCTCCATCATTAAACCTTCTAACAATTAATGCCTTATCAGCTGCTAATTCAGTAATTATTCCTGTACAGTGTGAATATTATGCAATGGAAGGGCTGGTAGATCTTTTAAGAACCATCTCATTTGTTCGTGAACGGATTAATAATACATTAGAGGTCTGTGGTATAGTGCTTACCATGTTTGATGCTAGAAATAATATGTCACATCAGGTTTCTCAAGAAATCAGAAATCACTTTCAAGACAAGGTATTTGATACAGTTATTCCAAGAAATGTAAAATTAAGCGAAGCCCCAAGCCACGGCAAACCAATCTTATTATACGATGTTGGTTCAAGAGGATCTGTAAGTTATTTTGATCTTGCCGAAGAGTTATTATCCATTTTTAATAAATAATATCAATTAGTTACATCGGAGGCCCAATGCAACAACGAAAAGTTTTAGGTAAAGGACTTGATTCACTTTTACCCCCAATTATTACCAACACAACATCTACATCTGTCTCTACTCCTGTTAAAGAGATCTCTCATTCTCCTTTATTAATACCTATTGAAAAAATCGTTCCAAACAGATTACAGCCCAGAACTCATTTTAATGAGGAGAAAATTCGCGAACTAGCTGATTCTATTCGCGAAGATGGCGTTATTCAGCCTTTAATCGTCTCTCCACCTGAAAACGGCAGATACGAGTTAATTGCTGGTGAAAGAAGACTTAAAGCCTCAAAACTCGCTGGTCTGACTGAAGTTCCGGTAATTATTAAGTCAGTAGATCAAACCAGCGTTCTAATTCTTTCTCTTATTGAAAATATTCAACGTCAGGATCTTAATGCAATAGAAGAAGCTGCTGCATTTAATGAACTAATTGGAAATTTTGGTCTTACTCAAGAAGAGGTGTCTAAAAGAGTTGGTAAATCACGAGTTGCTGTTGCTAATAGTTTACGTCTCTTAAAATTACCCAAAACCATTCAGGAGGATATTGTAGAAGGGCGTTATTCAGCAGGTCATGCACGCGCCTTGCTTTCAGTAGAAAGTATTCATGAACAACTTAAGATTCGTGAATGGATTATAAAAACATCTCCAAGTGTCAGGGCTGTTGAACAAAAAATATCTACTGAAAGAGAATCTACTAAAACAATTCAAAAACCAAATAATCAGTTATCTCCGCAACTTACCACTGTTTTAGACAAGATGTGTTCAACGCTTGGGACAAAGATTAATATAAAAACAAATGCATCTGGTGGAGGAAAATTAATTATAGATTACTATACATGGCAGGACCTAGATAAAATCTACCGGCTTATTACTAGTGCTTGTTCAATGTAAGCTTGTTCGGTTTTTTGAACAAGATTGCATTGACTACAAGGACTTGTGCGCGCCTTTTTTGAGATATCAAAGACGCCTAGTGCATGACAATTTAATTCTCGTTTATTTTAATTAATACTAATTAAATTGATCAAGCACTTGTACCTGCTTTAATGTAAAAACAAAATTAAAAACCTAATTATTAAGTGAATATAATAGGTTGCAAAAAGATTGTTGCTGTATCTATATAAACAAAATAATTCAAAAACAAATGGAGACCAACTATATGAAAGAGAACAATAAACTCAAAATTTTTTCCAAAGATTCTGACCAGATTAACGGTCTTTTTGACAAAGGCTGCAGTTTTGAAGGCAAACTAACATTTGATGGTGTTGTACAAATAAACGGAGATTTTCAAGGTGAAATACTTTCAGATGGAACTCTTATAATCGGCAAAGATGCAAGAATAAGAGCCAATATTCAGATTGGTACGCTTATAGTTGATGGTCTTGTTGAAGGATTGGTAAATGCAAAAAATAAAATTGAAATTCACAGAGAAGCAAAATTTATTGGAGATATTATTACAACAAGTCTTGTTGTAGAAGACGGCGGAGCCCTTCATGGAAACTGTCATATGACATCAGTTGAGCAACCAGACCTCTTTAAAACAAATGTGTCGCAAAAAAACGAACGCGCTATATCTGAAGACTCCAACGAGCAACTAATTATGTAATTCTTTTGGGGGGAAAATTCACATGGAGGGAGATCTTGTAATTCAGGCAGTCCGTCTCATTGCTCAATTATCTATAATATTAATATTTGCCAAAATAGGCGCAGAAATATGCGAACGTTTTTTTAAACAACCAGCTGTTCTTGGAGAACTTTTGGTTGGAGTTATTCTAAGCCCATTTATAATTGGAAGCTTCATTCCATTTCTTGAAGGAACATCGCTGTTTCCAATGCCAGATAACAATATCGGCATACCTATTTCAGCCCCCTTATTTAGCGTTGCACAGCTTGGAGCAGTTATTCTTTTGTTTATAGCTGGGCTTGAAACTAATCTAAAACAATTTCTCAAATATGCATGGGCAGCCACTTTTGTAGCTATTGGGGGAGTTGTGCTTCCTTTTATTTTTGGTGCTTACCTAACAGTTGTTTTTGGCTTAGCACAAACATTTTTGGATCCAGCTGCACTTTTTGTTGGTGTTATTCTAACAGCCACATCAGTTGGCATCACTGCTAGAGTGCTTTCTGATTTAAATAAATTGGATACCCCAGAAGGAGTTACTATTCTTGGCGCTGCTGTTGTTGACGATGTTATTGGAATATTAATTCTCTCTATTGTTATTGCAATTGGTGTTTCAAAATCACATGGCAATGAAATCGATATTCGTGAAATTGGGGTGCTTGGATTAACAGCAGTAGGTTTCTGGCTTGGCATTCTAGTTATTGGGATATTAGGAGCTCCTTATTTTGAAAAATTTCTTCTTAAATTTAAATCCCGCGGAGCGACCATATCATTAACTCTTGCGCTCTGTTTCCTCTGTTCCTTTCTTGCTGAATCAGCAGGTCTGGCTATGATAATAGGTGCTTATGCCATAGGACTCGCATTATCCACAAGACCTATAGCAAAGGAGCTGATTGAATCCTTGCAATCAGTTTATCATGTGTTTGTTCCAGTGTTTTTTGTTGTTACTGGAATGATGGTAAACCTAAAAGAGGCAAGCTCATTTCCGTTATTTATTTTAATAATTACTATTGTTGCTATTTTAGCAAAATGGTTGGGCTGCTACATACCAGCGGTCTTAACCAGCTTTAACAGAACAGGCGCAAATAGAATTGGAATTGGGATGATCCCGCGTGGTGAGATCGCATTGATTGTCGCTCAAGTTGGCATTGCAAAGGGAATTATCAGTTCTAATGTATATGGCGTAGCAATTATAATGGCGTTTGTTACTACTCTAATAGCACCTGTGTTGTTATTGCTGGTTTTTAAAAATCCAAAATCAGGGGTAAGAAAAAAAGGAGAACAACCTATATGAGTATTAACTATAGAATACTATTTCCGCATGATGATGCTTTATTTGCGTTTATTAAATTTTTGGAACAAAAATTAGAAAAACTCGGTTTTGAAATGACAATTTCAAGACAGGATCCAGGGAGCATTGACATATACAGATATGAAACAAAGAATGGCCATTCTATTACCTTTACCAGATCTTCATCAGAAGATGACCAAGAGGAATTAAAGATATCATCAGACTGGGCAGAGGCAAAAACAATAATAAACAGAGCAGCTGATGAATTTGGCAAACATATAGCAAAACTTATTAAAAACGGTCATAAATAATGTTTTTAATTCTTTTACAAACTGTAACAATCATCCCTGAGTTAACTTTAGTGTTTATTCATCTTCTTATTTTTCTATTTGTTCTTATCTCTCTTAATTATCTAATCTTCAAACCAGTGTTTAAAATCTTTAATAAGCGCAAGGAGCTTACTGAAACCACAAATATAAAAACAGATGGATTAATAGCTGAAACAAAAAAAATGAATGATGAGTACAATGAAATCATTAATGCTATGCGAAACAAGGGAACCTTTATTCAGCAGGAACTGCTTAAACAAGCTGAAGAAAGCAAACGCGAAATTATATTAAAAACCAAAACAGAAACACAGGAGTTGCTTCAAAAAAAACGGTCTGAAATTATTAAAACAATTAATGACATAAAAAATAACTTACAAATAACAGAAGATCATGTAACTAATGTAATTGTTTCAAAAATATTAAATGGAAGCAAAGGAAAATGAATCCAATTGAACAATATATTATATCTTTATTTAATTTTCTTCTCCTTATAGTTTTTATCTATCTTGTAATGAGGTGGCCTATTCGTACGCTTCTAAGGGGCCGGAAAAACAAGATCCGAACGTCGATTCAGGATTCTTTAACCAGAAACAAAGAAGCATATGACCAATATATAATAGCAAAAAACAAAAGAGCAAAAGCAGATGAAGATGCTTCTAATCTTAGAAAATCATTAGTTGAATCAAGCAGTTATGCTTATGACAGCATAATCAACAAAGCACATGAAACATCCCAAAGAATAAAAAAAGAAACAGAGATACAAACTGATAATGAAAAAAAAGTAGCAACAGAAAATATTATTAAAGAAACAATTACAAATGCTTTTTCAAGAGCGGAAAAAATTTTATCAGACAAATCTGATAAAAAAAACCAAGTGCTTCTTCTTGAAAATTCGTTTAAGAAACTAGAACAAATTGATCTTAAACAAAGTTCATAGGTGGTGGGTATGTTTGAATTTGTAACAGGAGCAGATGTCATAGTTAGGGCTGCTATTGATGCTGGATGTAATTTCTTTGCAGGTTATCCAATAACTCCAGCTACTGGAATTTTATTAACTATAAACAAACTTCTCCCAAAAGCACGCGGTGTTGTAATACAGGGTGAAGATGAAATTGCCTCAATTGGATTTTGTTTGGGCGCATCTGCAGCTGGAATGAAAACAATGACGGCAACAAGTGGGCCGGGAATGTCGCTATATTCTGAAAACATTGGTTTTGCTCAAATGGCTGAGCTGCCTATTGTGATAATCAATGTGCAAAGGATGGGCCCAGCAACTGGTGGAGCAACAACAAATGCTGAAGGTGATATACAATTCATGAGATGGATTACTTCTGGTGGTTATCCAATAATCACTCTTGCCCCATCTACTGTAGAAGAATGTTATCCTCTTACAATTGAAGCTTTTAATTTAGCTGAGAGATTCAGAACTCCGGTAATTCTCTCTGTAAGTAAAGATCTTGTTACAACAAGAGATACTGTAGATACCAGCAAATTTACCCCTCAGCGCATTGTAAACAGGAAATACGCAAAAACAGATAATTTTCTTCCATATGCATACGACAAAACTGAAGACACACCTCCTTTTGCTGAACTCGGAGGAAATATTCTCACAAGAATCAATACATCTTCGCATGACAAACACGGTCACCTTGCTAAAGATCCTGATATAGTTGGCCCTGCACTGATGCACCTTAATGACAAGATAATGGCCCATCGCGATGAAATCGAATATGTAAATCCTGATATTGAAAAAGGAGCTACTACTATTATAGTAGCTTACGGCATGATGGCCCGAGTTTCACACGAGGTTGTTGATAAACTCCGGTTATTGGGTAAAAAAATTTCGCTTTTAACTGTGCATTCCCTTTGGCCGGTTCCAGATGGCGCTCTCCAAAATTTTGTTGCTGATCATGAACAAATAATCATTCCAGAATTAAATTTAGGACAATATAAGCTGGAGATCGAACGGCTTTTCCCTGATAAAAATATTTTATCTATTACAAAGATTGATGGGACTTTAATATCCCCTGAAATAATTATTAAGGAGGGTAACCTTCTGTGAATTATATTGACCATGAAAAAAAACCTTTTCCATTTTGCCCGGGATGCTCACATCATGTGGTTGTTGATGCAATTGGAAATGCTTTAGAAAAGATCCAAATAGATCCTAAAAAAGTTGTATTGGTTTCTGATATCGGATGCATGGGAATAGTGGATAGATATTTTAATATTCATACTTTACATGGTCTTCATGGTCGGTCATTTACCTATGCCTGTGGCATTAAGCTTGCCAATCCTGAACTAACCGTTTTTGTAATGGTTGGCGATGGAGGATGCGGAATCGGAGGACATCATCTCATCAATGCTGCGCGCAGAAATATTGGAATCAAAGTCGTCTGTTTCAATAATTTTAATTTTGGAATGACAGGGGGAGAACATAGCGTCACAACTCCTATAGCCGGAATAACAAATTCAACTCTATCCGGAAGTATTGAACCTCCATTTGATTTATGCAATCTGGTCTTAGCTTCTAATGGAAGTTTTGTTGCCAGAAAAACTGCGTTTGATACAGATTTAAGTGATGTAATATCAGAAGCATTTAAGCATGATGGGTTCTCATTTGTAGATATTCTGGAGATATGCACTGCTTACTATATGCCACTAAACGACTTCAAAAAAACAAACCTGATGCAAATGATAGAAAACATGAAGCTTTCTATGGGAATATTAAGAAACAATGACATTCCTGAATTTTCCAAAAAAATCAGGAGTACGTGGCCTTCAAAAAAACAGGAACAACAAGCACCTCAAATAATTAAAAAAAGATTTTCATCTCAACTAAATGAAGAATACTCTGTGATGATAGCTGGCAGTGCTGGTCAAAAAATAGTCTCTGCTGCTTCAAATCTTGCCAAAGCAGGTATAGCATCTGGATTATATGCTTCTCAACAAAATGATTACCCTGTAACAGTTCAAACCGGCCACTCTTTGTCAGAGATAAAGCTGTCTAAAAAAAGAACATTTTACCCAAACACTGAACATCTTGATGCTCTTATCATCCTATCTGATGATGGATTAAAGGTGGCAAAAAAACACATCTCAAAATTATCATCTGAAAGTACTCTTATTATATCTGACAAGCTTGAGGCTATAAAAACAAAGGCAAAAATATATCAGGTTAATTTTTCAAATACCAAACTCTCAATTACAAATCTTAACATTGCAACAACAGCAATATCGTTTTTGATTAATATCAATAAAATCATACCTGCTGAGGCATTTAAATTTATACTTGAATCAATTTCAAAGGAAAAAATCAGAGATATAAATATAAAAGCTTATGAAGCTGGCATTTCTTTATATTCGATGTGCGATGGAAGATGAGCGATGGGCGTATCTTTAATACACGCTTATCGCCCATCAAAAAAGAGGAGAATTTATGTCAAAACTAACATGCCCGGATTATTATCAGATCAGCGATCTGCTAAGTGAAGATGAGTTAATGATACAAAATGCCACAAGGGATTTTGTAGATAATGAAGTTATGCCAATTATTACAGAGCACCACAGAAACGGAACCTTTCCAAAAGAACTCATTCCAAAAATGGCATCATTGGGATATTTTGGTGCAAACCTTCCGACAGAATATGGTTGTGCTGGATTAAACAATGTTTCCTACGGTCTTGCACTTCAGGAGCTTGAACGGGGAGATAGTGGAGTAAGAAGCATGTGTTCTGTGCAAAGCAGCTTGGTAATGTATCCTATTTTTCGATATGGCTCAGAGGAACAAAAAAAGCTCTGGCTTCCAAAACTTGCCAGCGCAGAAAAAATAGGATGCTTTGGACTTACCGAACCTGATCATGGATCAGATCCGGGCGGCATGAAAACAAGGGCATCAAAAAAAGGAAATAAATGGATTATTAACGGACAAAAGATGTGGATCACCAACGGTTCTATAGCTGATGTGGCAATTGTTTGGGCAAAAGATGACACAGGAGTTATTCGCGGTTTTATAGTGGAAAAAGGAATGAAAGGTTTTTCTGCGCCAGAAACAAAAGGCAAATGGTCTTTGCGTGCGTCCGTAACATCAGAATTAATACTAGATAATGTAGAGGTTGATAATGAAAAACATCTTTTGCCTAACACAAAAGGATTAGCAGCTCCTTTAAGCTGTCTGAATCAGGCAAGATATGGAATTTCATGGGGAGCAATTGGTGTTGCAATGAACTGCTATGAAACAGCTCTAAAATATGCCAGCGAAAGAATACAGTTTGAAAATCCAATAGCCCGTTATCAACTTACTCAGGAAAAACTTGTCTGGATGTTGACTGAAATTACTAAAGCACAACTTCTTTCTCTGCAACTAGGTCGCCTAAAAGATTCTAATAAACTCAAGCACCAGCAGGTTTCAATAGCAAAAAGAAATAATGTTGCTGTTGCCAGACAATCGGCCAGACTTGCCCGTGAAATACTGGGAGCTGCGGGAATTGTTGATGACTTTCCAATCATGAGGCATATGATGAATATTGAGAGTGTATATACCTATGAAGGAACAGATGATATGCATCTTTTAATTATTGGCGCAGATATCACAGGTCTTGAAGCTTATAGGGTCGGAGAAAAATGAAAAACAAACCTATAACCATAGGAATAAGAAGAGAAGATAAAAATAGATGGGAAGCTCGCGTTCCTCTTATACCATCTGACATTAAAAAATTGGGAAATACAAATCTCAAATTTATAGTACAACCATCAACCATACGAACATTTTCAGACGCTCAATATAAAAAAGCTGGAGCAAAGATATCTGAAGACCTGTCACAATGCGATATTATTTTTGCTGTAAAAGAAATCCCCGAGCACTTAATACAAAACAAAAAAGTTTATATCTTCTTTTCTCATACAATTAAGGGGCAATCTCATAACATGCCTATGCTCAAAAGAATAATTGATTCCAAATCAACCTTAATTGATTATGAAAAAATTTTAGACAAAAATAATAAAAAAATTATCTTTTTTGGCAAATACGCAGGGCTCGCTGGCATGATAGATACACTTATGGCATTTGGCCAAAAGATATCTTATAAAGGGATTAAAAATCCTTTTGAAAAGATCAAACAAGCGATCAAATACAAAAACCTTGATGATGCTATAAAAAATATTTCAGCAGCTGGAAAACAAATAGAAAAACACGGTCTGAATCCAACCATAGCACCTGTAGTAATAGGAATCGCTGGATATGGAAATGTTGCAAAGGGTGTGCAAAGAATTGTTAATCTTTTACCAATTGAAGAGATCTCTCCAGACAACTTAATCAACTTTTTTCAAAACAGATCTTTCTCAAACAAGAAAATATACAAAACTGTTTTTTATGAAAAAGACATGGTAGCCCCTGTTAAATCTTCTGATTCATTTGAGCTTCAGGATTATTTTAAAAACCCTGAAAAATACAAATCGCAATTCAAGAAATATCTTCCTTGTTTATCAATGCTTGTTAACTGCATATACTGGGACAAAAGATATCCAAGACTTGTGACTAAAAAAGATGCCGAGCTTTTGTTCAAGGATGATTACAAACTTAAAGTAATTGGCGATATATCTTGTGATGTTGAAGGGGCAATAGAAATAACTGTCAAATCAACATCTCCAGACAATCCGGTTTATACATACAATCCCTCTAATGGATCTACAAAATATGGGGTCAGTGGAAATGGACCTGTTATTTTAGCTGTCGATAATCTTCCTTGCGAGCTTCCCAAAGAATCTTCAGAAGAGTTTAGTGACGCCCTTAAACCTTATGTAGCAAAAATCTATAAAGCTGATTTTAATGCGAGCTTTGAAAATTTATCGCTTCCTCCTGAGATAAAAAAGGCTGTGATCGTGCATAAGGGAAAACTTACACCTGATTATAAATATCTAAAAAAACATCTAAGGGGATTGTGAAATGAAAAAAAACATACTTATACTTGGCGCTGGGCTTGTGGCTGGTCCACATATTGAATATCTTCTCAGTAAAAAAGATCTCAAAGTAACTGTTGCCAGCAGGACTGTTCAAAAAGCAAAAGATCTTACTAAAGGCGCTGAAAACAGCGCTGCCATAAGTCTGGATGTTAATGATATAGTTGCTCTGAATAATTTAATCAAAACCGCTGATCTTGTCGTAAGCCTGCTTCCATATGTTCATCATGTAACAGTTGCCAACATATGCATTGAACATAAAAAACATATGGTCACAACTTCATATGTCAGCGAGGAGATGCGTAAGCTGGATGAAAAAGCAAAAAACGCCGGCATACTTATATTAAACGAAATTGGGCTTGATCCGGGGATTGATCACATGTCTGCAATGAAGATTATCCATGAAATCCAATCAAAAGGCGGGAAGGTTACAAGTTTTCAGTCAAGCTGCGGAGGGCTTCCTTCTCCTGAAGCAAACACAAATCCTTTTGGATACAAATTTTCATGGAGTCCACACGGCGTTGTATTAGCTGGAAGAAATAATGCTCAACATCTGAAAGATGGTAAAGTCATTAAGATTAATGGGGAAGATCTGTTTGATAATTTTTGGATTAAGCACGTGGATTCGCTTGGCGATTTTGAAGTCTACCCAAACCGCGACTCCTTAAGTTACATTGAAACCTATGGACTTAAAGGCATATCCACAATGTTTAGAGGCACATTTAGAAATATCGGGTGGTGCAACACATGGAAAAAAATCGCAATGCTTGGTTTATTGGATAATGAAAAAAAATATGACTTTGAACACCTGACTTACAGTTCATTTCTTAAAAAATTAATTAATGGGCAAGAAGATGATATTAGAAGAGCTGTTGCTGGCTACCTAAAGCTGGATTATAACTCTGAGATATTAAATCGAATCGAGTGGCTGGGTTTATTCAAAAACATTAAACCTTCCTTAAAACAAGGATCTGCTCTGGATATTTTGGTATCTGTTCTATATGAACATATGCAATATCAGCCCGGTGAAAGTGATATGGTGGTTTTGCAACATGAGTTTGAGTGCGAGTATGATAATAAAAAAGAAAAGATATTATCAACATTAATTGATTTTGGAATTCCAAATGGGGCAAGCTCAATGTCCAGAACTGTCGGGCTCCCATCAGCCATTGCTGCAAACATGATACTTCATGGAGATATAAAACTTAATGGAGTACATATACCTGTATTACCTGAAATATATCAGCCAATATTAGCTGAACTTTCAAAATCAGGAATAAAATTTGAGGAGAGGAGAAATTAAAACATGTACAACCTACTAAAAGAATTAAATATCAAAGATGTTAACTTTGGCGCTTGCTGTGAAGAGTGGATCAAAACAAAAGGACCTGACTTAATTTCATATTCTCCCATAGATGGAAACAAAATAGCGTCTGTTACAACTGCCTCTGAACATGATTATGAAACAATCGTGAATAAGGCTATTGAAGGATTTAAAAAATGGAGAATGATGCCTGCTCCAAAAAGGGGAGAGATCGTACGGCAGATCGGAATAAAATTAAGAGAACAAAGAGAAGCGCTTGGGAAACTAGTAACTCTTGAGATGGGGAAAATTTTAGCTGAAGGAATTGGCGAGGTTCAGGAGATGATTGACATGGCAGACTTTTCTGTTGGTCTGTCACGACAATTATATGGTTTAACAATTTCATCAGAGCGGCCAATGCATAGAATGATTGAGCAATGGCATCCTCTTGGTGCAATTGGAATTATAACTGCTTTCAATTTTCCTGTTGCTGTATGGTCATGGAATGCAATGGTAGCTGCTGTATGTGGAAACACCATGATCTGGAAGCCATCTTCAAAAACACCGCTCTGCGCAATTGCTATTCAGCATATAGCAAATGAAGTGATGAAAGAAAACAATCTAGAAGGGGTTTTTAATCTTTTAATCGGATCTTCAAAAACAATTGGGGAAAAATTAATAAACGATCCTAGAATTCCTCTAATCTCAGCAACTGGTTCATGCAGAATGGGAACCCGCATTGGAGAAGTTGTTGGCAAAAGGCTTGGCAAATCTCTTTTAGAACTTGGCGGGAACAATGCTATAATAGTTATGAACGATGCCAATCTTGACCTTGCCACAAGGGCAATAGTATTTGGTTCAGTTGGCACAGCAGGACAACGATGCACAACAACAAGGCGTTTGATAATGCAAGATGGCATTGCCAAGGATCTTACTAATCGGTTAATAAAAGCATATAAACAAATCCCCATAGGAAACCCATTAAACGCAACCACTCTAATGGGACCTCTTATTGATGAAGAAGCTGTTAATCAAATGACAAAAGCCATCAATCTTGTTAACAAACAAGGGGGGGAAATTCTTTGCGGAGGGCAGGTGCTTAAAGGCAAAGATTATCCGGGCAACTGCTATGTTACTCCAACAATAGTTAATGCCCATCCTAAAATGGAGATTGTAAAACAGGAAACATTTGCACCAATTCTATATTGTTTTACTGTAAAAGATCTTGATGAAGCTTTAATGATACACAATGATGTTCCGCAAGGTTTATCATCAGCTATTTTTACAGAAAATATGCATTCAGAGGAAAGATTTTTGTCATGCATTGGCAGTGATTGTGGTATTGCAAATGTAAATATCGGGACAAGTGGAGCTGAAATCGGAGGGGCTTTTGGAGGAGAAAAAGCAACTGGAGGAGGGAGAGAAGCAGGATCTGATGCATGGAAAGCATATATGAGAAGGCAAACCATTACCATTAATTATGGAAATGATCTTCCTTTGGCGCAGGGAATACAATTTTCGATGAGCGATGAGTGCTAGAGCTCCCGCAAAACAAAATGACCGATTGTAGCAATGGGAGGTAGCTTCACACAGA
>CAZLRI010000016.1:0-1772 GCA_964561745.1 uncultured Pseudobdellovibrionaceae bacterium
TTACAGCTTAGTGTCGGATTGTGGTTTATTTTCCACGCAACATTTCTGAAAGATTGCCGATAATAATAATGTAGGATTTGTTTTTAATATTAATAAGCAAAGGAGGAATGTATGTCTACAATGAGTGTGGTCGATCAAGGTAGGTATCGTCAAATCTATGATCAGAATGGTTGTTTTGTTGGTCTTATAGACCAAGAAGAGCAAGCTGAGGGTAGTGGATATCGTATTGTTCGTGATGATTCTAATACTGACGGTGTTGGAAGCGGAGCTGTTTTGGGGTTAACTAATGGTGTATATTTTATTTATGTCGATTCCAGCGTAGATCAATTGCTAGATTCCCAACTTGGTTTTCGTGTCTCCCGATTGTATGAATCCACAGAAGAAGAAGTGTCGGAAGAAGAGCGTCCAGAGCATTGTATAGAAGAGGATTCTGTTTCTACACGGATTGCAATGCGAAGCTTTTTTGGTTTTGAACAGGATTATGATTCCAATATTGGATTTATGGAGCGAGCTCTTATGGCTATTGAATTTGGAGATGCTGAGTGGGAATGATAACTTTGTGTAAATTAAAATCCCCGGCTATTTGTCGGGGTTTTTTAATGTCATTTTTTTAAATTTATTTCTTTTTTCTTTGAATTACTAAAATCGCAAAAGGAATTATGGATAAGATCAGGTATAATCCAGACGAAGAATTTGTGCTAATCATAGAGCAGAACCCGCCGCCTCTCATTGAATACTGAATATCATCAACAACTTGTGTATCTTCAAGTGGAAGGTTGCTGTCAATTGACCTTGCAAATGGCTGATCAGATGCCAGTGAATCGATTTTCTCCTGTTTTTTCTCTTCAGCATTTTCCATTATATTAGTTGTTTCAGGAGATGTGCATCCATTGTCATGTGTGCCATAAACTTGAAAACAATCATCGAAAATATTAATAACATGATCTCCGTCATAATCATCAACTGGATCTATTGGTTTAACTTCCTCTATTGGACATCCCCCATTACTTTCTGGTCCACTTAATTCAGCACAGCGATCAAGTACATCAGGTATTTTGTCTCCATCGCGGTCAATATCTGTATTCACAGCATCCGAGCATCTATTTGTAGGATCATCAGGGCAGTTGTCGCTGCCATCAGGTATTTCATCATTGTCCCTATCGATCTTTGCTTCTGCAACTGGTATTTCTGTGGATGGTTTTACATCTACTACATCAGCCTCCATTGTTGTTGGTGTGGAAACTTCTATTTCAGCAGTTGTTGTAGTAGTGAGGATTGTTTCATCCTTTTTGCCATCTTCGCTAGGTATTGTTGATGGTGGTAAAGGATTGTTTTCAACTATTATTTTATCTTCTGAAATAGGTTTACTGTCTGAAATAACAGAATCTACAATTGTTTGAGGAGTTGCTGGTATGGCTTCTGCACAAGTATTATTTGCGTCATAAGGACATGGATCAACATTGTTTGGAATTGTATCTTTATCACCATCACCTGTGTCGTTTGGAGGACAACCATTATCACCAAGGGTGCCCAGCTTATCAATACATAGATCAAAAATATCTGGTATATTATCATGATCCATATCTAATCCCGGATTTTCCAGATTAATTGCAGGTTTTACTTCTTCTTCTGCTTGAATGACAGATGGCGCAGGTTCAAGAGGTTTCACTACTGGTTTTATTGCTTCTGGCTGGCTTGCTGTAACAGCAGGGTCAATTGTTTGAACAGATGATTCTATTTCAATTTTTTCAACCTTTGGTTGACTGACTGTA
>CAZLRI010000016.1:1872-10945 GCA_964561745.1 uncultured Pseudobdellovibrionaceae bacterium
ACTGTAGCAGCAGGCATGAATTCTGTGGATGGTATTGTTGTTCCGGGCTGACTTGCTGTAGTAGGCATGATCTGTGTAGATGGTTTTATATCAACATCTGGTTGGCTTGTTGTAGAAACAGGTACTAGTTTTGTATCAGCTTGAAAATCAATTTGAGGAGGTACTATTGGTGCAGAGGGTTTTTCTACAGGTTCAAGTGGTTTAACCGCAGGAATAGATGTAAGAACTTCCTTTACACCAGTTTGAACAACAGATGGTTCTGTTTGTATAGATGTCTGCGGAGTTGTTGTGCTGGTAATAGATGTTGTTGCTGGTTTTTCAATTGAGATAATGCTGGTACTGGTGCTTGGTTGTTGTTGTGTTGTCACATCTTTTGAAGATGTAATATCTGATGTTTTTGTTTGACCGCTGGCAATTGGTGTTACTGAAAACAGTAATCCTGTGATTACCAATACAAGTATTGCTAAGGATAGTTTGCTATTCATAAATCCTCCCATGAAAAAGCATCAGTCAATAAAAAACTGAAGCTTGTTTGTGTTGTTCATCACTTTGGCAACATGACAAAGTGATGGACACGTTAACATCCTTATTATTATTCTCTATACCAATTATGAGCAAAAAGGATGCCATGAGTTTAAAAAGATAGACTACTATTTTCTTTATAGATATCAAGTAATTGCGCGATTTGTTTTTATTTGTAAGATTGGATTAGCAGAGGTTTTATTATCATACTGACAGAAATAAATTGAATAGTGTCAAAGTTTCGAGATTGTTTTTCATAATGATAAATATGTTGGGGATTTGACAGCCCTGGTTCATGTAACTCCCTAATTAAAAAAGAGTTACATGTCGTGTATCATTGGCACATATATTGCTGTTCGAATGTTATAGAACTTCAAATCAAGGGGAGGGCGTTATGTTGAATAAACAAACATCTATTCTAATACTTTTAATTGTTGCTTTGCTATTTTTGCCGCAATGCAAATCCGGTGGTCGGATAATGTTTGGTCTCGATGATTTATTAGAGAGTTCTCCTGTTGTCGAAAGTCCTTTAAATTTGGAGTCAGGATTTGAAAATGCGATTGAGGAAAATGGTTTGGTATTGGAAACTAAGGATTGTGAAGAAGGGCAAACTAAACCTTGTGGCATCAATATGGGGGCATGTAGTCAGGGTGTACAAGCATGTGATGGAGGAAAGTGGGGGGCATGTACAGGTGCAGTTGATCCGTCTGCTGAAGTTTGTGACAATATCGACAATAATTGCAATGAGACTATTGATGAAGGGTGTGAATGTAAAACTGGTGATAGCCGTAATTGTGCTGTTGAGAAGAATGGCGTTGGAATATGTAAACAAGGTTCACAGTCATGTTCAGATGGAAAATGGGGTGCGTGTCTTGGTATGGTAGGACCTGAAGAAGAGAGCTGTGATGGACTGGATAATGATTGTGATGGGTCTGTTGACGAAAATGTTGGCACGCGACCGGCAATTCGTACGCTTGGTGTATGCGTAGGTCAGGTTGAACAATGTGTAAACGGTGCGTGGGTTGGACCATCCTATAGTAATATTCTGCATTATGCAGATCTAGAATCAAAACTATGTGACGGATTAGACAACGACTGCAACGGGATTGTGGATGAGGGTTGTGATTGTACACCTGAATTGCAGCGCAGTTGCGAAGGTTCAAATGTTGGCGTTTGCAGATCAGGGATGCAGACATGCAGTGAAACAGGATCATGGGGCGAGTGTGTAGGTGCTGTCTCTGCAAGCCCAGAAATTTGTGATGGACTAGACAACGACTGCAATGGAAGTATAGACGATGGTCTTATTGTCGGTTCTGCAGATAAAAGCGTTGGTCTGTGTGCTGGAAAGACGAAAATATGTGGACAAAGGGAAGATGGAACCTACGGTTCGATCGAACCTAATTATAACAGTACTCCGGGCTATAGATCAGTTGAGAGTATTGAACAGTGCGATGGTTTGGATAACGATTGTGATGGAACTGTTGATGAAGGGTGTGAGTGCGTAGATGGTCAGACACGGTATTGTGGCCCTACGACTAACTATGGTATATGCGCCTATGGAACGCAGACATGTTATCACGGCAGCTGGGGAGGTTGTGTGGGTGAGATTATGCCTGAGGCTATTGAACACTGCGACGGGCTGGATAATGATTGTAACGGTCAAACAGATGAAGGACTTATTCCGCCATCAGCAAACAAGATTGTTGGTGTATGTGCCAATATGAAGAAAGAATGTCAGGGCACTAGTGGATGGGTCGAACCTAATTATAATAGTCTCTCGGGTTATGAGAGCCATGAAACTCTTTGCGATGGACTGGACAACGACTGTGATGGTTATACAGATGTTGGATGTGCATGTATATTGGGAGACACAAGACAATGTGGAAGTGATTTTGGTGTTTGTTCAAGAGGAACTCAGACTTGCAATATACATGGAGTGTGGGGAGATTGCTTAGGCGGAATTGGACCAAGTACTGAAATTTGTAATGGTCTTGATGATAATTGCGATGGAATTGTTGATGAAGGGTTTGGATGCGTGAGAGGTCAAACTGAGCCATGTGGTACAAGTGTTGGTGCATGCAGGATGGGAATACGAGAATGCACAAATTCCTGCGAATGGTCAGCATGTAAAGATGATACGAGTCCGGTTAGTGAAACATGCGATGGCGTGGACAATGATTGTGATGGTGACACAGACGAGGGTCTCATTCCTCTACCTGCGGACAAGGTTGTTGGTGTATGTTCCAACATGAAGAAAGAATGTCAGGGCACTAGTGGATTGGTCGAACCTAATTATACTATTATCGACAGTTATGAGAATGTAGAGACCCAATGCGATGGTCTTGATAATGACTGTGATGGAACTATTGATGAAGGATGTGATTGTATTGATGGCGCAACAGAGGAGTGCGGAATAGATATCGGCGAATGCCAACATGGAACAAGGAGCTGTATTGCAGGTAAATGGGGCGAATGTGAAGGAGAAAGAAACCCCATGATAGAACAATGCAATGGTTTGGACGATGATTGCGATGGTTACATAGACAACGGTGTTATATTAGGCTTGTCAGATAAACAGCAAGGTGTTTGCTCTGGTGCAAGGAAAGTATGTGTCAGCGGGATGGAACAGGAACCAGACTATGTGGTGTATTCAGCCAATAGGTATCAAGTTGTGGAAAGTAGTTGCGATGGATTGGATAATGATTGTGATGGCTTGATCGATGAATCTTTGACAAGGACTTGCTCAAATGGATGTGCTGGCTCTGATGGAACAGAAAGATGTATAAGCGGTTCGTGGGCTGACTGCACTGCCCGAATACCCACAACAGAGATATGCGATGGGCAGGATAACAATTGTAATGGGAAAATTGATGAAGATTTAACTCCTCAACCTTGTGCAACAGCATGTGGTGCGGGTCATCTGAGCTGCGTGGCTGGAACTTGGAGTTCCTGCACAGCAAGGACACCTTCATCTAGTGAAATATGTGATGGAACAATTGATGATGACTGTGATGGAACTATTGATAATGGATGTTCCTGTACAAATGGAGAAACACGGACTTGTGGGCCGGCTGTGGCTGTTGGACAATGCATGTCAGGAGTTGAAATATGTGAAGGAGGTATATGGGACGCTTGTATAGGCGCGGTTGAACCAGCCTTAGAAATTTGCGATGGTATTGATAATGACTGCAACGGGATTGTGGATGATGTTGCAGCAAGTTTCTTGCCATTGGCGGGTATGCAAAGTGGGGTTTGTGCAGGTATTCACCAAATCTGCAGAGATGGAATTCTAGCTGAACCTGATTATACTGGATTATCCTATTACGAGGCGAATGAAAGAACCTGTGATGGGCGGGATAATGATTGCGATGGCATAACCGATGAGGCGATAACAAGATCTTGTGCAACAGCATGCGAGGCAGGGGTAGAAACATGCAAGATCAACGGTACTGGCGAGTGGAATAATGATTGTACAGCTCGTATACCCGTAAGTGAAACATGTGATGGGCTGGATAACAATTGTGACGGCTTAATCGATGAGGGTCTAACAAGAGGTTGCGAAACTGATTGTGGTGAAGGGACCGAGACATGTAAGATAGGAGATTGGATGGCATGTACTGCTCGGAGCCCTCAAACTGAAATTTGTGATGGTGTGGATAATGATTGTAATGGCGAGATAGATGAAGGGTGTGAATGTATAGTTGGCACCACTCAGTCGTGTGGATCAGACGTGGGTGAATGCGGGCATGGAACACAATACTGTACAAGTGTTGGGTGGGGTGTATGCGAGGGAGAGATTGTTGCAAGAGATGAAGTATGTGACGGGAAGGATAATGATTGTGACGGCTCAATTGATGAGGGGCTAAGTAGTAGGGTTTGCTCAAACGCCTGCGGTACAGGGACGGAAAGTTGTGTGGGTGGTAGATGGGCCAACTGCAATGCCCGAACACCCACAGTAGAAGTGTGTGATGGGCAGGATAATGATTGCGATGGTAGTATTGATGAAGATTTGGCGCCGCAGTCTTGTACAACAGCATGTGAAGAAGGTTTGAGGGAATGCGTTTCTGGAAAATGGGGCAACTGCGATGCACGTTTACCAACAACAGAAATCTGTGATGGCATTGATAATAACTGTAATGATGAAATAGATGAAGGGGGTGTCTGTGGCTGTACGCCTGGAGAGACCAGAAGCTGTGCTTCCGGTTACGTTGGTATATGTGCTAATGGAATGCAGACATGCAAGTCAAATGGTCGGTGGGGTACTTGTCATACAGCTGTTTTACCAGGACAACAACAAGAGATCTGTGGCGATGGATTAGATAACGACTGCAACGAGATTGTGGATGATTGTTCGGTTACTGTTCCTCCTACTCCGCCATCAGGTGGCGGCGGCGGAGTTCTGCGGTAACTTTGGGGACTATTAAGAGTTACAAAAATGATAACAAACGCCTCTTAACTTTTTTTCAAGAGGCGTTTTTGTTTAGTGCGCCATGATCCAACGATTTGTCATTCCCGTGTAGGCGGGTTATCATCCTCAGACTTCAAATAACATACTCTCTAGACATTTTTTTCTTAGTCATGTATAAGTCGCTCCTATGAAAACACAAAAAACAAAATTCTTAATTATTAACTTATTGATATCATTAGTTTTAATGATGTCTATCTCGTCTCTTTCTGCCAAAGAAAAAAAGAGTTCAGATACATTAAAAAAGGTGGTTGCACTTGGTCATCTTGGAACAATGCAGCTACGACTTTCTTCAATACAAACTGGTGATTTAGGCGATATCTTAAGGGATAAGATTAAAAGAGAGCTGGAAGGCACTGGAAAATATGCGGTTGTTATCCCAAAAGAGACATCAGAAGAGGAAGAAGACAAAGCGCCTGAGCCAAAGAAGACACCGCAAACAGCTGCAGATATGATGAAGTATGCTGCTGAAATGCAGAAATATACAGAAAAGATGATGGCAAAGTATCAGGATCGTTATTTACATGTATCTGTTGCAGCCCAAGCTCTTTTTAGTTTTGAACTTCACCAAGATGAAACACATATGGGAACCGGTACTGCATTTGACACTGCCGAGGATCTGACAGGTGCAAGAGTTCATGCATTTGATTTTTCCACTGACAAGACAAAGCTCACTTTAACTTGTGTACAGAGAGATCCTGAAAAGGGAAATGTCATGGACTCATTTGATGCTAGGGCTTCATCTACTAGTATTAGACAATTTAAAGATATGTTTGTTTATACATCAGGCAACGAATCTGACAGAACGCGCGTTTTTGATAAAATGTTTAAGGATTCTGTTAAAAAATGCGTTAGCTGGATAGATAAAAAAATGAGTAAGGAAGCTTGGAAAGGTGAGATTATAAAAGTTAAAGGAAAAGATTATTATATTAATGCCGGTGCTAATGCAGGCATCAAAGAAGGCATGGCTTTCCGTGTTGTTGAACAGGTCCCAGTGAGCGGCAAAGGTGTTGAGCTTGGTGTTGAAGAAAATGAAAAAGGAATGATGGAGATTGTAGGTGTGCAAGACCGCTATGCTATAGGTAGGATTATGTCAGGTTCAGTAAAGGTTGGAGATATTATTCTAAAAACGGCAGTTAAAAACTAACGTTTTTAACTTTATAAAACAGGTAACAAAATAACAGGGAAAATAATATGATAGTTTGGAATCATTCAAAGATCATCGCTACAGTTGGACCTGCAAGTGAATCAAAGAAAGAGCTGTTGTTGATGCTTCGAGCTGGTGCAGATGTGTTCAGGATAAACGGAGCGCATGGTGATTTTGACCAGTATAATAGAATTATTGATAGGGTTCGTGAAGTTGGTAAAAAGGAAAAATTTCCTCCTGCTATTATGATTGACCTGCCCGGTCCCAAATATCGGCTTGGAAAAATTAAAAACGATTCAATGATGCTTCACAAGGGGCGACAGATAATTTTGTCATGCAAACACACTAAGCAAATAGATGATACAATTCCTGTGCCTTGTGCATTGCATAAAATGTTAAAAAAGAATGATAAGGTATATATAAATGATGGTCTGGTTTGTCTTATTGTTAGAAGTGTTAAGTCAACTCATGTTGAGTGTGAAGTTGCTTGTGCCGGAGAGATTCGTTCAGGAAAAGGGATAAACCTTCCGAACCTTTCTGTTGATGTCCCTGCAATGACCCCTCGCGATAAAGAGATTCTGGATTTTGCTGTTGAGTCTGAAGTTGAGTATGTATGTATGTCATTTGTAAGGCATGCAAAGGATCTTCAGATATTAAAAAATCTTATAAAAAGAAAAACTCCTTATTTAAAACTCATAGCTAAGATAGAGAAACCAGAAGCTCTGGAGGAAATTGATAATATAATAGATGTGGCTGATGCTGTTATGGTTGCGCGTGGTGATTTGGGAATAGAAATTCCTTTTGCACGCTTGCCCATAGTTCAGAAAGAGATTTTAAAAAGATGCATGATAGCGGGAAAACCTTCTATAGTTGCAACACAGATGCTTGAATCCATGGTTAATTCAAAACGACCAACCCGTGCAGAAGCAACAGATGTTGCCGAAGCTGTGTGGGGAGGGGCTGATGCGTTAATGCTGTCTGAAGAAACTACTATTGGAATAGATCCAGCTAATGCAGTTGCTGCAATGGTTTCTATTGCTTATGAAGCAGAAGGCGAAATGCCCCCTCCTCAGCAAATGAGAAGAGAGTTGGATCAGAACAATTTGCAGGCTCAAGTGTTGGCTGAGGCTGCGGTATTAATTGCAGAAGAACTTGGTGCATGTGCAATAGTTGCTCCTACAAGATCAGGGAGGACACCTTTGTTTGTGAGCAGGCAAAGACCGTGTGTTCCGATACTTGCTCCAACATCTAATGAGCATGTTGCAAGGTCTATGAACTTATGCTGGGGTGTAATTCCTATGATGATGAAAGAGGTGGAAACCGTAGATGAGTTGCTTTCTCAGGCTGAAAAAGCAGCATTGCACTCAGGGTTCATCAAAAAAGGTGACCGGATAGTGATTGCCAGCGGTGCTCATGGTGCAAAAGATGATGTTACAAAATTAGTTGAAGTCAGAGGGGTGTAGATTACAATTGAAAAATTGCTAATAGTGGTATTTGTCTCACTTCAGCGATTTTACCCCGCCTGCCATCGCCTGATGGCGCAGGTCATTGGCGGGCAGGTCAAATGCCGTAAAATCACTTGCTTTCATCGCCGCATTTCATAAGGCTTAGATGGCGGCGCTTCAAAAGCCGTTCTACAAATGCCACTGTTAGCAATTTTCAAACTAACAGGAGAAAATCATGTATAAAATTGCACTTCTTAGACATGGAGAAAGTGTTTGGAATAAGGAAAATCGTTTTACCGGATGGACAGATGTTGATCTGTCTGAAAAAGGTCTTGAAGAGGCTAAACGAGCTGCCAAACAATTAAAGGATAATAATTTTGTTTTTGATGTTGCCTATACATCAGTTTTGAAAAGGGCAATCAGAACACTTTGGATAGTTCAGGATAATATGGATCTTATGTGGATTCCTGTGCATCGTTCATGGCGTCTTAATGAGAGGCATTATGGTGCTCTTCAGGGGTTAAATAAATCTGAAACAGCAAAAAAATATGGCAATGAACAGGTTCATATCTGGAGAAGAAGTTATGATATTCCGCCTCCAGCACTTGAAAAAAACGATACAAGATCTCCTAGCAATGATCCTCGATATAACGAATTATCACTAGCCGAGCTTCCTTTGACAGAGTGTCTAAAAGATACAGTAGAGAGAGTCATTCCTTATTGGAATCAAACAATTGCTCCTGCTATAAAATCAGGAAAGAGAGTTGTTATTGCAGCTCATGGCAATAGCTTGAGGGCTATGGTGAAATATCTGGATAATGTTTCAGATGCAGACATAGTAAGTATGAATATTCCAACTGGAATGCCTCTTGTGTATGAGCTTGATGAAAATTTGAAGCCCTTAAACAGATATTATCTTGGCGATCCTGATGAAGTTAAAAAAGCTATGGAATCAGTTGCCAATCAGGGTAAGGCATAAAAAACAGTTGCGACACAGTCTCCAAAGGCGGGCAAAAGGGGGCGGGGACTTTATATTTGGGTGCGCTTTCTGGATAGGTATGTTTTTTAACACCCCCTATATTAAGAAATTGGCACTTATGTTGCATAATTAACATAGTGGTATTTTATGTGAAAAACATAATTAAATACATTAATGGTAATCTAGCATTTCAACTTTTGATTTGTGTGATAGTAAAAATAAAAAGTTAGAAATACTAAATTATAAAAATTTTAGGAGGATATTATTTATGAAAAACATACAAAAGAATTGTCATGCTTGGTTTTCCAGATGCGCAGTATTATTTACTATTTGTGCCCTTTCTGGTTTTATAATGATGGCTGGTTGTAGCGGAGATGGCAGCGGTGGTGGAAGCGACAATAATGCTGGTATTAATGGAGGCGTTGAAAATCCTCCTTCAGGAGATCTTCCTCCTCCTAGCGGAAGCGAAGATGGAGGAGCTGGTCCTGACGCTGCTGGACCTGGTCCTGACGCTG
>CAZLRI010000016.1:11045-14146 GCA_964561745.1 uncultured Pseudobdellovibrionaceae bacterium
TGGTCCTGACGCTGCTGGACCTGGTCCTGACGCTGATATAACACCTCCGACTATTCTGTCAGTTACCCCTGCTAATAGTGTAATAAATGTAGAAGTATCCCCAACAATAACAGTTGTTTTTAGTGAGCCGGTTAATTCAGATACAGCTAGAGCAGCTTTCTCGCTTACAGGGCCCAGTGGCGCAGTAGATGGAGAGAGCGGATATAATGATGCCACACACACTGCAACATTTACCCCTCATTCCAGATTAATACTGTTTGCAAATTATACTATAGGTTTTTCAACAGACTTGACTGATGTTGCTGGTAATCATCTGGCTGAACCATATAGCTCAATTTTTACTGTGCGTGATGGTGTATGGGAAGAAAGCCGTAACTTTATCGATGCTGGGGGGCTTGCTGCAGCAACAGAGCCTCAAATAGATATTAATTCGCAGGGCAATGCAGTGGTGGTATGGTCTCGGGGAGGTGATATTTATAGTAATTATTATTCAGTTGCCACTAGTAACTGGAGTGATGCATCACTCGTAGAAAACTTAGCTAATTTGGCAAACTCACCTGATGTTGCAATAAATGAAAATGGCAATGCTGTAGCAGTTTGGTTACAAGCATCTGCAGTAGGCGGCTCACGATGTGTTAATGCAAGCCAGCGCACTGCTGATAGATGGGAAAATACCAAGTTAATTGAAACTTGTACTGTAGACTCTTCAAGCCCGCAAGTTTCTGCTACAGGTAATGACAGGGCTGTAGCTGCGTGGTTACATAAAAAAGATGATACTAGTAATAATGAAGTTTATTCTAATTATTTAGTGGGTAATATTGGAGCATGGAATCGTGATGATGCACAACGTATTTCAAGTGAGTCCATGCCAGCTGTTTTAGATCCACAAATAGCTATGAACGAATCAGGATTGGCTATGGCTGTATGGGAGCAGCAAGATGAACATAATTTAGGAAATATTTATTGGAATCAACGTTCAATTGGAACTGGTCGGTGGGGAGAAAGCATTGTCATAAGCGGAGGAGATTCTGAAAGTGTTAATCCTAAACTGGCAATTAATCATAGTGGAAATGCTGCAGCTGTTTGGGATCTGCAGAGAGGTGAATTTGGAGGAGGATTTTACAGTTCAGCCTATGGTAGATTTTATAGGGATGGCAATTGGGCAACAATTGAGGAGGAAGGTGAACCTGAAGAGAATATTTTTTATTTAGGTGAAAGCGCTCCTAGTGTTGCTCCGCCACCTTCTCCATCAGGAGTTGATATAACAATTGATCGCCAGAACAACTTAGTTTCCACTTACATAAATAGTGGTGGCAATGTTACTTCCAGAATATATAATGCTGGAACAGGAGTCTGGAGTGCGCCTATTAGTATTGGCGATATTGGATTTATAACTCATATAGGTTCAGATATTAATGATAATGCAATTGCTGTATGGTTTGCGTCGAGAAGCAGGGTTGGCTATAATCGCTATTTTTCAGGTCGTCCGGAACTTTTGTGGAACAAGGCAAGCTCAGGATTTTTAGATGATGGAACAGCTCCTACTTCATCTCCTCAAATAGCTGTATCAGAAAACGGTATGGCAATAGCTGTATGGGTGCAAGCCGGTCGTGTTGTAACTCGTGTGTTTAGGTAATAAAAAATAAGTATGTTGAGTAAACCCAAAAAATGCAGTTGCATTTTTTGGTAAACCCGCAAAATTGCGCCATCTCTGCGTTGGGAAATAATTTTAGTCGGTCAACGTATCACTAAATACGCCTCCCTCCTAAAATTATTTTCCGCCTTGATCTGACACAATTTAGCGGGTTTGCCCAAATCGTTCAGTTTTCAACTGCACGATTTGGGGTAAAAGACTCTGGTCATAATAATTGATCAGGGTCTTTTTTATGGAGATTTATCAAACGTAAAAAAATAATGTTTAAGCAATTGTTATATCTTTTGAAAGATAGACATCCTGAATTGCATTTAATATTTCAACGCCATCTTTCATTGGTTTTTGAAATGCTTTTCTTCCTGAAATAAGACCGGTTCCACCTGCACGTTTGTTGATAACAGCAGTTACAACAGCCTGATTTAAATCATCTTTTCCTGATGGACCGCCGGAATTGATCAATCCTGCTCTTCCCATGTAGCAGTTGGCTACCTGATATCTTGTGAGATCAATAGGATGATCGGTTGTCAGTTTTTCATAAACAAGCGGACTGGTTTTGCCAAACCTGATTGCATTATAACCGCCATTGTTTGTCGGCAGCTTTTGTTTGATGATATCAGCTTCAATTGTTACGCCAAGATGGTTTGCTTGTCCGGTTAAATCAGCTGACTCATGGTAGTCCACTCCGTCTTTTTTGAAACCATTATTTCTAAGATAACACCATAAGATTGCTCCTAGTCCAAGTTCATGCGCATAGTGGAAAGCCCTTGAAACTTCTTCTATCTGGCGATGCGATTCCTCTGATCCAAAATATATTGTTGCTCCAACAGCAACTGCTCCCATGTTAAAAGCCTGATCAACACTTGCAAAAAGCCTTTGATCAAATGTATTTGGATAAGAAAGAAATTCATTGTGATTGATCTTTAATATTAAAGGTATTTTGTGCGCATATTTGCGTGCAACAGCTCCGAGCACTCCTAATGTGGATGCGGTAGCATTGCATCCACCTTCAATTGCGAGTTTTACAATGTTTTCAGGATCAAAATATATTGGATTTGGGGCAAATGAAGCGCCAGCTGAATGTTCAATTCCCTGATCAACTGGAAGTATTGACAGATATCCGGTTCCTGCAAGCCTTCCATGGTTAAAGAGCGCTTGTAAGCTGCGTAATACAGGTGTTGGTCTGTCTGATACTGAAAATATTCTGTCTATAAAATCCGGTCCGGGCAAATGAATATCTTTTTTGGATATTGTTTTGCAGACATGACCTAACAGCCTTTCTGAGTCATTCCCCAGTAGTTTAATTATATCCTGTGACATGATGCACCTCATTTTTTAATGGGTTAAGTGAAAATTGAGTAACTTCTCAATAAGTTGAGGTAAACTATTAATTTCCTCCCCCTTTCAGCCAGAGGCTGATCCGCCTTTGGCGGAGTGGGGAGGACTAAGG
>CAZLRI010000017.1:0-4175 GCA_964561745.1 uncultured Pseudobdellovibrionaceae bacterium
CCCTGCCTACGTTTTAGCCATTTTTTACTGCTTTCCTGAGGGGGAAGTTCCGTTAAAAGAATCACGGCAGAATTGATATCCCATTGCAAAAACGATGCTGCTCGATATGCAATAATTTGTTTTTTTGAGAAACAATAGGCTCATATACTGAAAAATAAATGGGGTTTTTCAGCGGAATCGAATATCGAGACCTGACCCGATTTTTATGGACCATGTCGGAATCTTCTTGAAATTATTTTACTTTTGTGTTATCAGACCGCCCAACTTTAGGAGGTTAAAATGAAACAAAATCTTCACCCAAAATCTAACAAAGACGTGAAAGTCACATGTGCATGCGGTAATATAATTGAAACAATGTCTACTTTAGGCAAAGATTTCAATGTTGAAATTTGTGCTGCTTGCCATCCTTTTTTCACTGGCAAACAACGTATAGTTGATTCTGCTGGGCGTGTTGAAAGATTTCAAAAGAAGTATGCGAACTTTAATAAGCAATCTGATAGCAAAAAAGCAGCAAAATAGTATTTATTGGGGATCTTAATCAATCCAAATTGTTTAGGGATAGATGCCCTTAAGGGATGATGACCCTTATGGGCATTTTTTTTAATTATGTTTAGTAAGCTAAAAGAGGTTGAGGGAAGATATGAAGATTTAAACGCTAAACTTGCTGATCCATCGATAGCGTCTGATCGTCATAAATATAAGGAATTTGCAAAAGAGAGGTCTAATCTCGCTCTTTTGGTGGAAACCTATCGTGAATATAAGAAGATTATATCCAATATCAGCGGTAATAATGAGATCATTGCTAATGAATCAGATGAAGAGATGCGTAAGCTGGCAAAAGATGAGCTTGCAATGCTTGATAGTGAAAAAACATATCTTGAGAATAAGCTGAAAGTTCTTTTGCTCCCTAAAGATCCCAATGATGAAAAAAATATCTTAATTGAGATTCGCGCTGGTGCTGGCGGTGATGAAGCTGGTTTGTTTGCATCAGATCTTTTTAGGATGTATTCAAGATATGCAGAGCGGCACAACTGGAAAGTAGAGATCCTAAGTCAAAGTGTTACTGGTGTCGGAGGCATAAAAGAAATTATTGCTCTTATAGCAGGCGAACATGTTTATAGCAGCTTGAAATATGAAGGCGGTGTTCATAGAGTTCAGCGTGTTCCAAAGACTGAGGCATCAGGGAGAATTCATACATCTACGTGTACGGTTGCTGTGCTTCCTGAAGCTGATGATGTTGAAGTACAAATTGATGAGAAAGAACTTAGAGTTGATATTTTCAGGGCATCTGGCCCAGGTGGGCAGGGCGTTAATACAACAGATTCAGCTGTTAGGCTCACTCATTTGCCGACTGGTTTGGTTGTTCAGTGCCAGGATGAGAGAAGCCAGCATAAGAATAAAGCAAGGGCGTTAAAGATTCTTTCCTCACGTTTGCTTGATATAGAGCAGAAGAAACAAGCTAAAGACCGTGCTTCAACACGGCGTCAGATGGTTGGAACAGGTGAGAGGTCTGAAAAAATAAGGACATACAACTTTCCTCAAAGCAGGGTTAGTGATCATCGAATAAATTTTACCGCACATAATCTTCCGGATATTCTCGACGGCAATATAGATAATCTAATTCAGGAATTAAGGACCTATTTTCAGGCAGAAGCTCTTAAGAGCGATGATTCTGATTCAGATTAAGCTTTCTGCAAAAAGTTGTCATTCCGTGGCTTGACCACGGAATCTCTGGATTCTTGTGTCCAACACGAGAATGATAAAAAAGTTTTTTGATGAACATTTTGTAAAGGTGATATGATAAAACTCAAGACAGCTCATGATTATTTGAATTGGGCAATTGAAATATTGGAAAATAAGGGTATAGAACAGTCAAGGTTGGATGTTGAACTGATCTTAGCTGATATCTTGGTTTGCCAACGGGTTGATCTATATCTCAATAAAGATAGAATTTTGAATGATAATGAATCGCTAAAGTTTGAACTAAATATAAACAGGCGATCTTTTCGAGAGCCGGTTGCATATATATTGGGATTTAAGGAATTTTGGTCAAGGGAGATACGAGTAACAAAGTATGTTTTGATTCCAAGGCCGGAAACCGAAGGAATAGTTGAATTAGCTTGTGCAATATTTAAGGATAGCAAAACAAGTTTAATTGATGCTCAAACGCTTGCCATATTTAAAAAAGATAAACAGGTTTCAAGAGACTTTGATATTTTGGATCTATGTACAGGGAGCGGTTGTATTGCTGCTGCATTGGCCAGCGAGTTTTCAGAAGCTGGTATTGTAGTTACAGATATATCAAATGCAGCCTTAAACATTGCAAAAGAAAATCTCTCTTTTGCTAAAAACAGAGTGAATATTTATGAAGGTGATCTTTTTGATGCCTTGGGTAATCTGGAAGAACACAAAAATATAAAATTCGATCTGATTACATCAAATCCTCCATATATATCAAAAGAGGATATGAATACTTTACCTGATGATATTAAGAAATATGAGCCTTATCAGGCTCTGGAGGCTGGAATTGATGGGCTTGCAATTTCCAAAAGAATAGTGGAAATATCTTGGAACTATCTAAAGCCAAAAGGTGTTTTGATTTTGGAAATCGGTTTTGATCAAGGAGAAAGATTAATGCAATATTGTAATCTGCTAAACAAATATAACTTTGTTAAAGTAATAAAAGACTATTCTGGATTAGATAGATATTTGGTGATGCGGGCTGAGAGTAGATAAAGTATTTTTTGGAACTTTCATAAGAGGTAAAGCATGGATAAATTTATTATAGAAGGCGGCAAAAAATTAAAGGGTGAGGTTCAGATCAGCGGTTCAAAGAATGCAGCTCTTCCTTTAATTGCAGCATCATTGTTAGCGCCTGGCAACCATGTCCTGACAAATGTTCCCAATCTTAGGGATATTACTACTATGATATCTCTTCTTAAACATTTGGGTGCCAACTGCAGCTATGATGATGCTACACTTAAGATTGAGACTGATAATATTCGTGGAGATGATGCTCCTTATGATGTTGTAAAAACAATGAGGGCATCGGTTCTTGTTATGGGTCCGTTGTTATCGCGTCTCAATCACGCAAGGATTTCATTGCCCGGAGGGTGTGCAATTGGGGCTCGACCAATAGATCTTCATTTAAAAGCGTTGTCTACAATGGGCGCTGATATTACTTTGCATGACGGCATAGTTGAAGTGAGGGCAAACCGGCTGATTGGTTCCAAAATATTCTTTGATAAAATTACAGTTACCGGAACTGAGAATATAATGATGGCTGCAACATTAGCTGATGGAACAACAGTTTTAGAAAACGCAGCAAGAGAACCAGAGGTAGTTGACCTTGCCGCTTGCCTTATAAAAATGGGTGCTAAAATAGAAGGGGCGGGAACTGATACGATAATGATTGATGGTGTAAAAGAATTGAGACCATTAAGCTATAAAGTTATGCCTGACAGAATTGAAGCAGCTACGTTCATGATTGCTGCAGCAATTACAGATGGTGACATTACCTTAAAGGATGCACCAATAGATTGTCTGGATAGCGTAATTTTAAGATTAAGAGAAACTGGTGTAAAATTTGAACCAATTGGAAATTCTATAAATGTTAGAGGGCTTGAAAAACCCATGGGGGTAAATGTTGTGACATCTCCTTATCCAGGATTTGCAACTGATGTTCAAGCTCAGTTTATGGCATTGATGACAATAGCTGAAGGTGCAAGTGTTATTAAGGAGACGATATTTGAAAATCGTTTTATGCATGTTGCCGAACTTAATAGAATGGGAGCTAATATATCAATAGATGGTGGAACAGCAGTAGTAAAAGGAGTTAAAGGTTTGATTGGGGCACCAGTTCAGGCAACAGATCTTAGGGCCAGTGCGTCACTTGTGTTAGCTGCTCTTGCTGCAAACGGAACAACTGAGATAAATAGAATCTATCATTTGGACAGAGGCTACGAAGGGTTGGAAAAAAAGCTTAAAACAATGGGCGCATCAATTGAAAGGGTTCCAGAAGGGGTATAGTTTATTTTGCTAGGTTTTATTGGTTTGATATCAAAGTGTCCAACATCCGGACACTTTTTTTATCCCATTTATTTTTGCTCAAAATGAGTTTTAGCCTTGTCAAGACGAATGCGGCGTACTATGGATTTGGCGAAGCTAAGCAAAAC
>CAZLRI010000017.1:4275-14020 GCA_964561745.1 uncultured Pseudobdellovibrionaceae bacterium
TTGTGAATATACAATCAAATATAAAGATCTGGGAGAGATGCCATGTTTTCAAGCCGCTGATATTTAATTTATAAAGATTATCGCGGCTCAATAAAAAGTGATAAATTAAAACATGAATAAAAGCCGCAATAAAAATCAAATATCAGGAACATGTCAGAAATATCAAAGTTGCCACAGCTTTTTTTCTTTTCCAGCTATTCTAAAAAAAATAAAAAAACTTACAATCAGCAATAAGATTTATTTAATTTTATTGTCAGGATTTTTTTGCAATTTCCTTTCCAACAACTTGGTGTGGATTCAAATTGCCAAATTTTGGATGGTTGGTATGGGTTGCTCTAATTCCACTCTTGATTGCAATAGAAAAAGATAATTTCAAAAAGATATTTCAAAAAACTTTTCTTTTTGCCTCGGTTTTCACGTTCATAACATTATCTTGGATCCTTACTGTTCTTTATAAAAATGCCGGTTATCCTTTGTGGACATCATTTTTATGCCTTGTCTTTATTGTTTTTGTGATCGGTCTTTATATTGGAATTGGATTTGTTGGCGCAAAATATATAAGCAATAAGACAGGTGTTCCAAGTTATATAACGATTCCAATAGCATGGGTTATCGCAGAATATATAACAAACTTCTGGCCATTGGGCGGTTTTCCTTGGACGAATTTGGGATATTCTCAGCAATATAATCTATACCTTATTCAATCAGCAGATATTTTTGGAATATTAGGAATATCATTTTTGATTATACTTGTTAACGCACTATTATATGAAGTTATCGGATCTTTTAAAAACGCTAATTATAGACATGTTTATATTCACGTTACAGCAGTAGTAATTATTATCCTGTGCAATATTACTTATGGCGCTATTCGAATAGCATTAATTGAACGAAACCATGCAGACACAAAATCGTCACTAAAGGTTGTGGCAATACCCGGTAATATTTCACAAGATCAAAAATGGGATCCAAGATTTAGCCAATCAATCATCAATAGATATCGAGATGAAACCTATAAAACAGCAAGTTTAGAGCCTGATCTTATTATCTGGCCGGAAACAGCTTTGTCTTATTATTTGAATCGACATTCAGATGTTATTCCTTCCTCCATTGTGCCTAGATTATCTATTCCTATTTTATTTGGTTCAATGATGATTGATCCAAAAGATAAAACCAAGCAATGGAATAGCGCTATTTTATCAGATCAAGGCAGGGAAGTGAGCAGATATGATAAGAATCACTTGGTGCCTTTGGCTGAATATATTCCATTTGAGTTTCCATTCATTAAACAAGCATTTGCTGCAAACATTGAAACACAGCATGGTAAAGAATTAATACCTTTTCAAATAAAAGAGCATCTTTTTGGTGTGCAGATTTGTTTTGAAGATGTGTTTCCGGCACTAACGCGAAAATGGCTCCAAAAAGGGGTTTCCTTTATTATTAATCTATCAAATATGGGTTGGTATGCAAACTCTTCTGGTGTTTTTCAGCATCGTGCATATTCAATCTTTAGGGCTATTGAGAATCGGATATTTTTTATAAAGGTAACAAATCAAGGCACATCATTGGTTGTGAACCCAGCCGGAATACCTATTCAAGAATTGGAACAAACCAAGGATAAAACATGGATAGATGTCTCATTTTCTCCTAAAAAATATTTTTCTTTGTATCGATTGTGGGGAGATTTCCCAATATGGATATTGATTCTCTTATTTTCGATTGGGATTTTTGTCAGTCGATTTAAAGAGGGGGTTAAGATGAAACTCTTATTTAAACCATTTCAAATATATCTTAAAAAAATCGGCATTCTCAGCATAGCCTTGACAATAGTGCTGTTTGCTAAAGCTTCTTTAGCTGATTCCTCTTCTGAATATACTGCTATGGATTATTATTCCAATGGAGAAGCAGTTGATCTGGCTGATGGTGGTATTACCCTTCAATACACTGATCTTATTCTTTCAGGAAAAGGGGGAATGGATTTAAAAGTAAGCAGGTCTTATCGATCTCCGAGAGCAGAAGAACAAGCTCAAGTGGTTATCGATAAGGCAATATTCACTGGTTATAGAAATCCTACAGGGTTTGATGAATACTATGATAGTGGTGAATTCATTAATACAAATAAAGTGTGTAAGTCGCTAATGGCTCCGAATGAACAAGAAGGAGGTGGGTTTTGGGAAGAGCTGGGTGTGGGACGTAATTATCCAAACTGGCATCAGTATCTTACGTATGGTGACGACAATAATAATAATGCAGCAAAAACAACTTGCGATATAGAAAATGGTGCCTATGTAGAGCAGTTTCGTTATCAGGAGATATCTGCTATTGATAAACCTCTTGAAGTGTTGAAAAAAAGTCCGACAAGTAGTGAAGATAGCAAAGAAGATTTTCTTGGAGGTCCAAAGGACGAGACTTATGAAGCAGACCTTCATTCATTAGGAAAGATCAAATCAAATGGCGATAATCTTGTTTGGCTACCTCCTGAAAATTCATGGATCTTTTCAGGTAGTGATTATGTAGGTGCTATTGTTTTCAGGAATGTCATGCCTTTTTCCTATGAAGGACAGATTATCACTTTTTTGATCAAATCAGATGGATCTTATGAAGCATTTGACGAAAGAGGTAAACGTGTTGGTTATGCTGGTGATCAACATAGATTGCTGGAATATTTTTCTCAAGGAGTGCGAGTTGACAATCCAATTCCAAAATCAGGATCTATTTCACCTTATGGAAGGATGCCGGAACCTAAAATTTTCAACCAATCCCTTTCTGTAAAACTTGATAGCTTAGTTTTAAATACATTAGATGGTAAGAAATACACATTTAATAAAAATGGAAAACTTATTTTGTATTCGCAAATGATGGCTCGCGATTTTAAACAATACACTTGTCCAACTGGAGATTATTGCGAATGCGAAGGATCAATAAGATGTTTGCATGACAGTAAATTGCAATGTTCAAATTGTTCTCAGTTTGTCCAGAACGGAGTGGTTTTAAAGAAAAGACAACTTAATAACATCCCGCACTGGGAAATCACCACTTATATGTTGTCTCAAGAGACTGATGCTATGGGGCATTCTATCTCACTTGATTATTTGGATATATATGATCCTAATTTTCATCAACCTAGAAAAGAAATTTCCATAACTGATACATTGGGTCGAAAAATTCAGATCATCTTTGGTTTGGATAATACCATTTTTCTAAAAGCCCCGGGAAGCACAGAATGGCGATATTATCAAGATGATGAAGGTCTGATTTACCGCGTCATTGATCCGGAAGGACGTGAAACTTTATTCCGTTATAGTCAAAATAGCTCTTCATTGCCGATAATACGTAATTGGAGTGAGTTTCCCGGCAAACCAGATGTATTTACAGAGGTGCGCTATCCAACAGGTGGTATTTTGAGATATGAGGCAATATTTGGCAGAGGAGGTGTAGCTCATTCTGATGTCTTGGTAACTGAATTTCCGGATGACAGGGATTCAAATACCTTTTATCAAAAATATATTACAGTAGATAGAAATGAAAATATTGGAATTACCACAAATCTTTACGAAAAAGATGGTTCGCACTATCGATATATTTATAAATATTCAGATGATCGTCCTACCCATGTTCCATTATTGACTAAAAGAATATTAAATCCTGATCTTGAGGAAAGCGGTCTTGTTGTAGATAGTTATGTATGGAAAATAATTCAAGGTACAGGTGAAGTTTACGGCATTTTGGAATCAACAACAACTGAGAAAGGATCTGCTTTTGGAACACATTATACATATGATGATGAAGGACGTGTTTCAGATTATACAGATGAACTTGGTCAAACCATTTTTTATGAATACGAATCTCCTGAAGGTATTGATGACCCAATTGAAGAAGAAACATTTAGTCAGCTCGTTCATAAAATTAAACGTAGTAAGACAAAAGCTGAAGGCAGCTCAGATGAGATTTTAATGACCTTTGATCGCAACCCTTTAGACACGTGTGCTGTGATAAAACCATCACGCAGATTGATAAGTAAAATCTCAGTGAGTGTTAATGGAGGCGAAGAAGAAATTATTAAAGAATATTGTTATGATGCAGATGGTAACATTGTTCGAGAGACAAATCTTTCTGAACCCAATACTACTTATGAATATGATGAAGGAACATATTTATCAAAGATAATTAAATCAGCAGATTCAGATTCCCCTCAACCATCGATTTTAACCTATGATAAAAATATAGGAAAGGTTCTGAGTGTTACTAGTCCTGACGGGCTAACCATTAATTATGAATATAACAAAACAGGTCAATTGACAAAAGTAAATTATCCCAATGAATCAAATATATCGTATCAATACTTGGTTCGCTATAATGAGGGGCAGACTAATTCTCATAATCAGATTATTAAAGATATCTACGACATAGTAAGGGATCAAAGAAAGACAACGATACGTTCATTTGATGGTTTTGATCGTTTGGTCAAAATTCAAAAAGGTGCTGATGAGAGAAGTTACATATATGGGCAAAACAGACGAGTAGCCTCTATTATTTTTCCGGGAAATAATCGTTATCTGTTTGGTTATGATACCTTAAAGCGAATTGTTTCAGTGGTGTTCCCTGGTGGAAATGAAATCAGGTATGGTTATATACCAACCACATTAAATGGAAAGTTCGCACATAAGTTGGATGTGTATTTTAACAATGATCTCTATTCTACGCTATATCGGGATGCGAGCGCAAAAATTATTCGTCAAGTTCGTTATCCGGGCAAGGGTCAAGATCCTGTAAATACTGATTATAAATATGATGAATTTGAAAATATTATTCAGATTACTTCACCTGAAGGTTTGGTCACAAAAAATATCTATGATCATCATATGCGATTGATCAGCAGGATTTATCCAAATGGAGATCGCGTTGATATTAATAATATCTCAGATAAAAGTGGTCTGCTTGACAGTTTTGTTATTCAGGATACAAAAGGACCTATTACAGTGAGAGTTGCCTACGATGGTAATAACCACGTGACGAATATTGATTATCCGGATTTGTTCGGAGATAATTTAAATGATTATCAGATAGAATACTCAGATAATCGTGTTTCAGCTATTGTTGATGCACATGGCAGAACTGAATTTAAATATACTCCAGATGGTGCCCTAAATGAGATTAAACAAGACATACCTGAAACAGAATTAGATGATTCGATTTATTACGGGACAGATGGTTTTGGAAAATCCCATTGGTTAGGTTATCCAGATGGAACCAAGGTATTTTATATTACAGATTCACAAGGGCGTGTCTCTGAGATGAGGATGGGGGCAAAGGATGGGCGTCTTATTGCCTCAATTGAATATGCTGCTTCAGGGGATTTATCTGTTATTCATTTTGGAAATGGGGTTTCAAATCAATATCAATATGATCTTTCCGGCAATGTATCTGATATTAAGATAGAAAAGGGTGGAAAGCTTGTTAATCAAATAACTTCTAGCTATGATAAATGGGGAAACAAAACAAAAGTAACTTATCTGGATGGATCCAGAGTTCTTTATGATTATGATGGTCTTAGGAGAATAATAAAAGCATCGTATTTTAAACCAGAGCAAAATACTCCCTTTAGCATTCAAAATTATGCTTATGATAAAGATGGAAACCGGCTTACATACTCAGATGCATATAAAAGTGTTCAATATCGATATTCACAAGGAATGTTGGAATATATTCAGCTTGGTGCAGGAGTGGAGAAAAATTTAACATATGATATTCGTGGAAATCTTATCTCTGAGGTTGAGACAAAAGAGAGTACAGAACAGTTTAAAAGGATATTTAAGTATGACTATCAAGATCGTCTAATTGAGACTAATGTTACAGACAAAAGTGGTTCTGATTTAAAGTTAGAATATAAATATGATTATGCATCACGGCGAACGACAAAAATAGTCAATGGAAAGCCAGAACGATATTATATCTATGGCAAATCAACAGATCCTTTGATGGAGTTGAATGGAGAAGGTGAGATTGAACGGCTCTTTATTTATCTTGGTGGTCGTCGCATAGCAGCATTTGGAAATGAAGAGTTTCAATATTACCATCTGGATGAGATTGGAAGTGTCCTGCATACAACCAATGATCAGGGTAATATCAATGAAACAGTCAGGTATGATCCGTTCGGCAATATTAATTTTAGAGTTGGGCTTTCTTCTGAGCGCTATCTATTTGCCTCCAAAGAATATGATTCAGAGACCGGTCTAATTTACTTTGGCGCTAGGTTCTATGATCCAGAGACAGGTAGGTTTATTACGCGTGATCCAATGGAGCAAGGAATCAACCATTATATCTTTGCAGGGAACAATCCGTTATTAATCGAAGAATATTTTGGTTTAGGCGATGTTATTAAAGACATTGGTCGAGTGGTGGTTGGGGCTGTCGTAGGTGTGGTGACCGGTGTTGTAACTGGAAATCCTATTACTGGTATATATGCAGGCATAGCCACAACAGCTGCTATATTTGGACAAAGGTTTGCTACAGGTGATGATAATGCGTTTATGGTGAATATGTCTTATAGCTATGGAGGTGCAGATGTGCCTCATGGAGAAACATCGGGAAGGTTAGGAGATCGGATTCATATAAGCGTTGGACCAAGGACAACGTCCCCTGATGGGAGAGGCTCTCAAGAGAGTAGCACATCTTATCATAATGGATGCACCAATAGACTTTGTTTTGCCATACAAGGAGATGGAGCATTTGTCAGTTTTGATGGAGGTAATACATATGTGAACAGTGGAAGCAATAGCGGAGGTGGTGGTTTTGGTGGTGGATTTTCAGATAACCTTGGTGGCAGTATGGGTGGAGGCAGTGGTTATTCTGGATCTGGTTTGGAGATTTCTGTACATTATGGAGATGAGATCATCAACACAGATCCCTTAAATTCTCCAAATACCTTTCCATCAAATAATGATGCATATGGAGATGATGGTGCATCCAATATGTCGCCATCTGGCACCATGCCAAATGTTGGTTTGCCAGCTCCTTCTTCTGGCACAGGGTCAATGCCAGTAGTTCAAAACCCGGATCCATTTAATTTTCCGCAAGAAGATGACAGCTTTATCGGATATGGCGAACCACCTCCTGTTCCTGAAATAGTTTATGTCCCTCTGGGTTTTGATCAACAAGATGACACTCCCTTGCCTTCTGTGCAAGCTGACATGTCAGAGATATCTGCTAATAATACTGTTGCCGATCCTGTAATGCTTTATAGTGGTGATCTATTGCAAGTTGAAACAGATCTTAAAATCCCGGGACGTAGCATTGATTATGAATTCAAACGCACCTATAGAAGTCGCTTGGATTATGACGGTCCATTGGGATTTGGCTGGGATCATAACTATAATAAGCGTCTTGTCGTGTTGAAGAAAAAAGATGGTACAGGCGAAAAGGGAATCCGTCGTTTTGATGGTAATGCGAGATATGACGATTATTTATTGGAAGAGGGTGTTTATAAAGCTCCCGCAGGGAGTTTTGATCGTTTGATTAAAAAAGCAAACGGCACCTATCAAATTCGCCATAATAATGGGCTTATTTATGATTATGATGCTGACGGTAGTATCTCCTCAATGATGGATAGAAATGGAAATGAGCTAACATTTCTTTATACTATCATAGGAGAGGAAAAAGTCTTAGATGCGGTCATTGATACTGTGGGCCGAAGAATTAATTATGACTACAATGGACAAGGGTTACTCACGAGAATCGTTGATTATACAGGCAGGACTGTCAGATTTGTGTATGACGATAATGTTAATTTAACAGCAGTTCATTCACCAGCAGTGGATGAATTTCCGGTTGGAAAAGTAACTCAATACACATATTCAGATGATCACAATTTACTTACTGCAATCAATCCAGCAGGTCAGGTTTATCTGGAAAATGAATACACGACAACAGATCGTGTCTCCCGTCAATATCTAGGCAAGGACGCATTTGATTTTAGCTATTATCGAAGACGAGAGTTTTATCAGTGTGAACCTGATTCAGATCCGGCTTTGGAAGTTAGCCGCACAACAGTCTTAGATAGAAACGGCAACACAACAGAGCTTACCTTTAACTGTCAGGGTAATCCTTTAAAAGTCACGGAATTTACCCGAGGCATTCGTCCTTCAGATCCAGATAGATTTACAACAACATATACATATAACCTTAATGGACTTGTTACATCTGTTACACAACCGGAGGGTAATCGCATTGATTATGTATACGATGCCCGTTCCACAGGCGATAAAACAATAGATCAACTCTTTGCTGAAAACCGTATTCAGATAACCCAAATTTCAGATGAGGATAGAAGTGGCGGGACTTCATTGCAGAGCAATTTTACTTATGAACCTGTTTATAACCAAGTTTTAACCAAAACAGATCCAGATTCCAATACAATAACCTATTATTATGATTATCAGGAAGGATCTGACTTTGCTGCATTAGCAGCTAGAATGAATATGCCTGAAAGTACTGTGCGAACTTTATTGCGCGATGTCCCAATGGCAAGAGGGGATCTGAATGGAGACAGTAACACAGCACAATTACGCGGAAACCTTGTAAGAGTTGATCAACCTCCATTAACAACAGAAGATGATACAATTTTAAGCTACAGGTTTAGATATAATGGTTTTGGTCAGCGTACATCCAAGATCAAGCCAGATGGCACTCAAGATGAATATTCTTATGCAGATAATGGCTATTTGTCTCAAATTGCACAGGACACAGCAGGTCTCAATATAACCAATCAATATGAGTATGATGCTGTTGGTAATTTAATAGTCTTTGTAGATGGCAATAGAAATCGCATTGAATTTAGAGTTAATGCGCTTAATCAGGTATCTCGGGAAAGACTGCCCATTGGTGCGGTGAGAAACATTCTTTACGACGCAAACAATAATGTCATTCAGGTGGATGAGCCAAATCTTGATAATGAAGGACGTGCTATCAATGATAATCCGTATATCACAGCTCGATATGAATATAATATTTTAAATAGACCGATAGCCCGCATTCAGGAAGTATCAGAAGGAAGTACAATTCTCACTGAGTATCAATATGATGCAAATGAAAATCTAACGCGAGTTGTAGAACCAAAAGGTAATTCAATTGCCATTGTTTATGATGAACGTGATTTGCCTTATAAGATCACTAAAGGATATGCATCAGCAGATGCCAGCACGACTATTATCAATTACGATGGAAATAAAGATAAAACGCAAGTTCGTGATGGAAATGGCAATCAGACAAACTATATCTACGATGGATTCGACAGGCTGATACAAATTCAAGACCCACGAGGAAATATCACACGATATACCTATAATGTATTAAACAAATCCACTCGTATTGAAAAACAAGGAAAAACAGATAGCCGATCTGAAGAAAGTATTTTATTGCAAGATATAAGACTCTTCTATGACGAATTAGGCAGGCTAATATCCAAGCAGGAAGCGATTCTTAATGCAGGCGAGATTTCTGGAAATCACAATCTTTCCTATCAATATGATGTCAATAACAGGTTAGTGAGATTTGTTGATGGATTAGGACATGCAACACACATGATCTATGATGGATTGGATAGGCTGATAAGCAAAACAGATGCAAAGGGAAACAGGCTTGAATATACCTATGATGCCAATAATAATATCACACGGCAGACAAGCCTTGAGATCAATGATGTTAACGCTAGCACAACTGCCTTTGCTACATCTGTTGCATATGATGC
>CAZLRI010000018.1:0-13336 GCA_964561745.1 uncultured Pseudobdellovibrionaceae bacterium
GCAACTTTTTTTTGCATTAGCCGATAGTTATATAGCATGATGTTTTTTACAAAATAAGATTAACAATAACAAAAGGGAGGCTAGTTATGATAAGTTCAGGGTATATATCCCCAACACAATCTAATCCTTGTTTTTCGCAAGAGGTAAGGTCAAATCAGAATCATTTAGATACAGCTAATACTGAGAGACCAATAACTCCTAACTTAAGCGATGCAGCTGCAAATCCACGAGGCTATATCAGTACATCAAGAAATGTTATACTAAGGCTTTTTATGAAGGACGCTAAAGAAGCTGTGGGTAGTATGTTTCAAAGCCAGTATGCTATTTCAGTTCCAGAGGTAGACAATATTAGGCGAAGAGATAGACCAAGTGACCGCACTGATTTTATCAGTCATATTTATGGAGAGTGGCTTCGTACTCATGCTCACCAAGGTGTAGCAGGTCGCGTTGATATGAATGGACGCATCGCCACTGTTTTTAGAATGGATTCCTCAGCAGAACTTATGCCTGATTTGCCTCCTATTTTGAGTTTTATCAATCTTGGCACTAACTGTGGTTTTCCACCATCATCTTTTTCAACAGAATTAAATGACCTTGCTGACATTGTTCGTAGAACAGGATTTCCTAGGCATGCAGATCAAGAAAATAATCACGGCTATTATCTTGTGTTTACTGCACAAGGCGATCTTTTTATCACCACTGATTTTCATGTCATGACATCATGCATGGCAGGTGAACATCCATCTTGGATGGAGTAAAGAGAGCGTGCCTCAACCACGTGTTTCAAACATTAGAGCAGGCGGATCTTAATTATAATTTTGAAATATCAACCCATGGTTCTTTGATGAACACGATATGAATATCATCCGTGATAATGACGGAACATTAAGTGATGTTATTGCTGCAGCATTAGACCTCTTGTATAATTCAAGTAATATTTAAATTTGAAAACAATTTGAATTTAAAGTAACTGCTTCATTTTTTGATTTTTTAAGGGACTCGATGCGTCTTTTGCGAAAAACTCCCTCGTCTCCAACATAGCATTAAAATCAATATTATATTATTGGAGACTCGGTCAGACAGTTTCGCAAATTGCTAAAAGCTTAAAAGTAAAGCAAACGGCGCATTTTCGCCCAAAAAATCTAAAAAAATTTCGCAATCTTTAAATCCAAATTGCCTTCAAATATCATTCAAATTATGCAAGAGGGCTATTGAAACATTAATCAGAAATAACCTACATAAATAAGCTATAATTTATTACAATCATTGCTTTACATTACCTATAAAATATAACATAATTTATCTTATGTTTAAGCGCAACATATTGAATCTATTAGACAAATGGAAAAAGGCAGACAAAAGGAAGCCCATCATTATCAGGGGTGCTCGTCAAACAGGTAAAACTGCAGCAGTTGAAATGTTTGCTAAATCATTTTCAAACTACATTTATCTGAACCTCGAAAAAGATGCTGATAAACAGCTCTTTGAAAAAGGGAGAGATTTAGAGGACATTATACAAGCTATTGAGCTGTCAAAGAAAAAAATACTAAAGGAAAAAGACACACTTCTTTTTATCGATGAAATTCAAAACTCACAACAAGCCTTGCAAATGCTTCGGTATTTTTATGAAGATTATCCAAATATTTATGTCATTGCAGCTGGTTCGCTTCTTGAAGCTGTAATGAAACGAGAAGGTTTTTCCTTTCCTGTAGGGAGAGTAAGCTTTTTATATCTTTATCCTGTAACTTTTGATGAGTTCCTTTCAGCTATTGGTGAAGATAAATTATTAGAACATTTAAAAAATATAACCCTATCTTCCCCCCCATCTCACATTATTCATGAAATAGCTCTTAAGATTTTTCATCATTATATTTTGGTTGGAGGAATGCCAGAGGTTGTTGCCAAATATGCGGAAAAAAGAACCTTCCTGCCTCTTGCAAAAATAAAAGAAGAATTAATTGAATCGTTTGAAGAAGATATTACAAAATACGCCACCACAGCTGAATCTAAATATGTAAAACACGTTCTGAGGTTTGCACCGAATTATGTAGGCGAACGCATCAAATATGAAAATTTCGCAAATGGTGGACATAAAAGCAGGGAGATGAAACGCGCGTTTGACCTATTAGAATACGCTATGATTATAAATCGCGTCTATGGCAACACAGAAACCTCTCCTCCGATAAAACCAAATTTTAATGTTGCACCAAAATTACTGTTTCTTGACAGCGGTCTTGTAGCTCATAAACTCGGATTAACCGAAAATGAAATTTATATCAAAGATTTGAATAATCTGTTCCGTGGAGCTATTGCAGAGCAAATAGCAGGACAAGCATTTTACTCCGCTGAATTGGAAAAAAAGATAACTCCATGCTTCTGGTACAGAAATGCTCCGGGTTCAACAGCTGAAACCGATTATGTGTTTCAACACAATAACTACTTAATACCAGTTGAGGTAAAATCCGGAAAAAGTGGGCGTTTAAGATCATTACATCAGTTTATGTTGGCATCTCCAAACGACACAGCAGTCCGGTTATATTCGGGTGAGCTTACTGAAGAAAAAGTTTTTCTTGAAAAGAAAAAATACAGATTAATTTCAGTGCCGCTGTATTTGCAGTGGAGACTAAAGGAACTGTTGCAAACGGTAAAATAGCACGTAGTCAAATTAATTTTTATATGCTAAGGAACGCACAACTGCTCATAACAATTTTATTTTTATTGACTGATACAGATGAAAATTAATTAGAGGGGGAATCATGAAAGATTCATATATCATTGGAATACTTGGTGCTGGAAATATGGGAGAGGCTTTAATTAAGGGGCTGCTTCGTTCTCAGCTTGTGAGGTCTTATGAAATAATTGCATCAGGCAAAAGAAGATCAAGGCTTCATGCTCTTGAAAAATCATATGGAGTTCATACAACTATAAAGAATTCCGATGTAATGACATCTACAAACACCATTATCATCGCTGTTAAGCCCCAGAACATGGAGGAGCTTTCCTCTCAAATCAAACCTTATGTGACTGAAAATCATCTTTTTATATCAATTGCTGCTGGTATTGACATAAAAAAGTTAAGACATTGTTTAGGTCCAAAACCAAAATTAATCCGTGTAATGCCAAATCTCCCGTCTGTTGTTGATCAGGGAATAAGCGCAATTTTCTGCGGCGCACGAATGCCTGAACGTTACAGGCGGTTCGCTCATCAGGTGTTTCAGGCTGTTGGAAAAACAGTTGATGTCAAAGATGAACATCTTATGGATGTTATTACCGGACTTTCAGGAACCGGCCCTGCATATATTTTTGCAATGATGGAGGCTATGATAAATGTTGGTGTTAAAATGGGGCTTAGTCCAAAAATGAGTGAGGAGTTGACCAAACAAACTGTTTTTGGCGCAGCAATGCTCGGATCTCAGGATAATGTTAAACCAACCAAGCTGCGTGAACAGGTTACATCAAAAAAAGGAACCACTTGGGCTGCAATGAATGTGTTTAAGAAAAAAGGTTTCTGGGATTTAATAGAATCATCAATAAACGCTGCTGTAAAAAGATCAAAGGAGTTAAGGGAAGCAAGAAAGTAAGAAAGTAGGAATTGATTCTTATCAAATTGCAATGATCTACATCTTGTTTTACCTCTTTATTTCCTTTTTTAAACTATTCGGAAATTTCAAATTATCCCAAATCGTGCAGTTGAAAACTGCACGATTTGGGCAAACCCGCTAAATTGTGTCAGATCAAGGCGGAAAATAATTTTAGGAGGGAGGCGTATTTAGTGATACGTTGACCGACTAAAATTATTTCCCAACGCAGAGATGGCGCAATTTTGAGGGTTTGCCAAAAAATGCAACTGCATTTTTTGGGATTATTGCATAATTTTGTGATTTTCCGAAATTAGTATTTCCTCAAAACATAGGTCTCTTTTTCCAAAAACATATTGCAAAGTGAACGACGGATATGATGGGGTGGAAGAAAGAGGTCCTGAATTGGAACAATTAACTGATCTAAAAGCCATATTGCATTCAAAACGGGCCAATATTTACTATTTGGAAAAGTGTCGCGTGATGCAAAAAGATGGTCGTGTTCTTTATCTCACCGAAACCAAATCTGAAAATCAATATTGGAATATACCTATTGCAAACACCACATGTATATTATTGGGGACAGGTACATCTGTAACGCAGGCTGCGATGCGAATGTTGGCATCCGCAGGTGTATTGGTTGGGTTTTGCGGCGGGGGTGGCACACCATTACTAATGGCAAATGAAATTGAATGGCTCTCACCGCAAAGCGAATACCGTCCCACCGAATATCTGCAAGGCTGGCTATCTTTTTGGTTTGATGAAAACAAGCGTTTGCAGGCCGCAAAAGAATTTCAATTGGCTAGAATAAAATATCTAAAGCAAATTTGGTCAAATGATCGAGATCTGCAGACTGAAGGATTCTATAGCGATGACCATGATATTAGTAATGCCTTCATTAATGTGCACAGCAATATTGAAAATGCGCATAAAGTAGGCGATTTGCTTCAAATAGAAGCCCTGCTCACTAAGCAACTTTATAGGATAGCAGCTACGCGTACCAAATATGGGGATTTCACAAGAACACGAGAATCCGAAGATGTCGCCAACACCTTTCTTAATCATGGTAATTATTTAGCTTATGGTTTAGCTGCAACTACCCTTTGGGTTTTGGGCATTCCACACGGATTTGCTGTTATGCACGGCAAAACCAGGCGAGGTGCTCTGGTCTTTGATGTGGCAGACTTAGTCAAAGACAGCTTGATTCTCCCCTGGGCCTTTATCTGCGCCAAGGAAAAGGCGACTGAACAGGAATTTCGCGATCAATGTCTGCAAAATTTTACTCAGCATAAAGCGCTTGATTTTATGTTTGATCAAGTTAAGTCTATTGCCTTGAAAACCGATTGGGAGAAAATAGAATCATGATGGTAACGTTTATCTCACAATGCGAAAAAAACGCGCTTAACAAAACCCGGCGTGTGCTAGATAGTTTCGCAAATCGCATTGGAGATAACACTTGGCAAACGGTAATCACAGAAGAAGGATTAAGTGCGGTCAAAAAACTCTTACGCAAGACAGCCTCCAAGAATACAGCAGTAAGCTGTCATTGGATAAGGAGTAGATCGCGATCTGATCTGCTATGGGTAGTGGGGAATCGAGATAAGTTTGATAAAAAGGGAAATGTGCCGGTGAATAGGACGGAGAAAAATATAGTGAACTCTCAATGGGAAAATAATTGGCATTATCTACCTATTATCAAAGCCCTCTCAGCACTTGCGGCTTTATTTCATGACTGGGGAAAAGCTACGGCACTATTTCAGGAAAAATTAAAAACAAGTTTCAGTTTGGGTGATCCCATCCGTCACGAATGGATTTCCTGTTTGTTGTTCAGTGCATTTGTCGAAGCAAGTGATAGTCAAGATGATGATTTAGTTTGGTTGATAGCGTTGGCTAATGGTGAACTAAATGAATCTCAATTAAAACTCATTGTGAATCAACGAACAAAGAAACCAATTGAGAAACTCCCTCCAGTTGCAAAAATGCTTTCTTGGTTAATTTTGTCTCATCATAGGATGCCTTTACCATTGGATAAAGATAACTGGAGAGATGAACCTGCACCAGATATTGCTACCATTTCCAAATGGATAGATCAAACTTGGGGCTATGAAAACTGTCATGAAAATGAAAAAGGATATCAAAAAAGATTGAATTCTTGTTTTGAATTTCACAATGGTTTGTTAAGCCAGTCTTCGATATGGTTGAAGCAGTTAAAAAAATGGGCTCAGCGTTTGCAAGATTGCTTGCCGAAGATTCAACAAAGTATAACCGATGGTAGCCATCGCCTAATTCTGCATCATGCCCGTTTATGCTTAATGCTGGGGGATCACTACTATTCCTCACAATCGGCTGACAAAAATTGGCAAGATACAATAGGATTGTTCGCCAACACTGACAGGAAAACAAAAACATTAAAACAAAAGCTGGATGAACACCTGATGGGTGTTGAAAAAAACGCCCTTCATATTGCCCATTTATTGCCAGCATTTGAACAAGAACCACCTGTTGCACAAGGCATACATGCTTTGAAAAAGACAAGTCCAAAAGCATTTGATTGGCAGAATAAGGCAGTTGAGAAAATAAAAACGTGGAGGGAACAACAAGGTAAATCGCAGAGTGGCTTTTTTGCCGTCAATATGGCGAGTACCGGCTGTGGAAAGACTTTTGCAAATGCCAAAGTCATGCGTGCATTATCATCGGATGGCGATAGTTTACGCTATATCCTTGCCCTTGGTTTGCGTACTCTGACCTTACAAACAGGAGACGAATACCGCAAGCGGGTAGGGTTGGATAACAGTGAATTGGCTGTGTTGATTGGATCCAAAGCCATTATGGAACTTCATAATCAGTCAACACAAGTTGATGAATTTTTAGAAGACTCTCAATCGGGATCTGAATCTCTAGAACCATTATTAAACGAAGATATTGATTACGATTGCAATATTCCTGAAGAAGGATTGGCAACTGTGCTTAGGCAGCAACGAGATCGTCAATTTCTGTATGCGCCAGTCCTGGTCTGCACTATCGATCATATAATGGATGCGACAGAAACCAAACGGGGAGGACGTTATATTTTACCAAGCTTGCGGCTGATGTCTTCAGATTTGGTTATTGATGAAGTGGATGACTTTGTAGGCAGTGACTTGATTGCCATTGGCCGATTAATCCATCTTGCAGGCATGTTGGGCAGAAAGGTCATGATTTCATCTGCCACGATTCCCCCCGATTTAGCAGAAGGTTATTTTAATGCATACCGTCTTGGCTGGCAAATCTATGGCAAAACCCGAGATTATAGCAGTAAAATTGGATGTGCGTGGATTGATGAGTTTATGACTCATATAACAACAATTGATCAGCATCAAGATTCTGGTGCAATTGAAGAGTATCGTAATCAGCATAACCAATTTATTGATAAACACGTCGCTAAACTTAACAAGCAAGTAATTAGGCGCAAAGCAAATATAATTGAATGTCAAAGCATCTTAGATAACAATGAGGTGAATAGCGCTGAAACCAAAAAAGAGAAGTATTTTACCAAAATTCAGCAAGCCATTTTAGATAAGCATCAACATTATCATACCAAAGACAAAGAAACAGGGATTAATGTATCTTTTGGTGTTGTACGTGTTGCTAATATTTCACTATGTATCGCTCTGAGTAAATACCTTATGGAATCTTGTTGGCCAGATGATATGGACGTCAAGATCATGGCCTATCATTCTCAACAAGTAATGTTATTGCGTCATGAACAGGAAAAACACTTGGATCGCGTGTTAAAACGAAAAGAAAATGCTAATCAACAGCCAGAAGCTTTTAATAATAAAATAATTCGTGAATATTTGAATAGTAGTGGGGCTAAAGAAATGTTGTTTATTTTGGTTGCCACACCAGTGGAAGAAATTGGTCGTGATCATGATTTTGACTGGGCTGTAGTTGAACCATCATCCTACCGTTCTATCATTCAACTCGCTGGTCGTGTTCGCCGACATCGAGAGGGTAGGATCGATTATCCTAATATTGCATTGTTGCAATACAACTGGAAGACAATCAAATCAGGAAATCGAACAGGAGAAAAATGTTTCTATCATCCAGGTTATGAAGACAAACAGATATTAGACACTCACGATCTATGTAAACTAATTGATACCAAAGCGATATCACGAGGTGTGAATGCCATTCCGCGAATTCAAAAACCAAAGCAACTGAATTATAAAAATTCGCTGATTGATTTGGAACATAAGGTCACTGAAATTCAGCTCGCCAACTATACTGGTGTTGGACCAGAAAAATTGCAAGGTTATTTGGCTGAAAACTGGTATTTGACAGCATTACCACAAGCACTTAATTCATTTCGCAAAAGCGAGCCAACTACCAAGTTATTTTTGATGTATGAGCCGGATGAAGAACAATGCATATTTATAGAAAAGGATGAGTATGGCAACCCAATCAGCCGTGAAAATATTTTGCAAATACAGCATAAGGGTGTAAGCCAAGACCATGAAAAGAGATTGTGGCTTAATCGTAATTATAAAGAATTACTTGAATACTATGCGAAAGAGCGCACTTGTAATAAAAAGGAGTTTTCGTTACGCTATGGTGAGCTAAGTTTCACTTATCGAGAAAATCAAGAGTATGAATATTCGGATCAACTTGGCTTAGTACAAATATAAAGAAAGGTGTCCAACATGACAGATCCAGTAATAGATGCTTTTTTTGCTGAAAGAAAAGAAGCATGGCTTAAAAAACATCTCGATTCTTCTATGAAAGAATCTGAAGTGAGAAAGAAACATATGGAGTGTGAATAAATATTTTTACCAGAAGAATGGCTACCAAAAGCCGCAAAACGTGCAAGCCAAATTTCATTATCTACACATCCTTGCACTTTCAGTCATCCAAGCGCACGCAAAAATAAAAATGATTACGTAACACCTGTAATTGCTAATTCTGCTAGAAGCGCAGATGGTTTTTTACGTAGTGGTAACGTTGTTGTTGAGACCGATGCGTTGGGAAATGCAGCAGCATTGGATGTATATAAATTTTTGACACTTGAAATGGAAGATTCAAAAAAGCTTATTGAACATATACAAGAAGATTCTGATCTGGCAGTTGGTCTATTAACAATACCAACTGAGAGCTATGAAATGCTTAAGAACGGATTTTTGGCAACGATTGAATCTGGCGATAAAAGATGCCCCATTACGAGTTCTAAGATAAAACAGGTCTATTTTCCAGTGGCTGATAATTACCACCAACTCTCATTGCTTACTAATTCGGGCATAATTTATGGCTTGAAAAAGCGGATTGATACCATGCGATTTTCTGAAGAAGTTAAAAATTTAAGAGAACAAAAACGCAACAACATTTACAGTGAACAAGGTTTTACTGAGTTATATAACTTAACAACAATTGGTTATGGTGGTACCAAACCGCAAAATATCAGCGTATTAAATAATCAAAATGGCGGCAAGGCTCACTTATTACATTCTTCCCCGCCAACTCTACGAAAACGCGACACCCTTTTTCCTAAACGCAATTTTTTCAATGAGTCACTCCACTATTACGAGTGTCGCGAAGTTTTTTTTGCCCTGCATAAACTGTTCAAAACAAATTACAACAACATACGCATCCGGGAAGGACGCGACTATCGTTTACAAGATTTAATGGAGCGTATTATCGATAAAATGTGGACAGTGCGCGCTGTTTCTAAAGAACAATATCAGTCGGAGAAATCACACTTAAAACCTCATCAAAAAATTTGGCTTTGCGATGAATTTCAACAAACTCGCGAAGAGGAAAATAATTGGTTGGATAAGTTATGTGATGAGATTTCCAGTTGGATTATCCGCACCTATGAAAAGCTATTGGGCAAACAAGCTTATAAATTGGGTGAATCAGAACGACAACATATTCATGACATTGTGATTCAAAGCAAGGAGGCACTCCGATGATTGGCGATATTAAACGTCTATTACTATTGCCGCATATCAAGGTACATAATGCCAATGCCTTATCCAGCCCTTTTACCATTGGTTTCCCAGCTATGACTGCATGGCTGGGTGCGATGCACGCATTGCAACGAAAACTTAATACTGGTGGTTTACAAGGTGCAAAATTTAACAATATGGCAGTTGTGAGTCATACGATGAACCTACAAATCCACAGGGGGCACGGTGATTATGTTTATTCAATTCTCGCTACAGGCAACCCCTTGGATAAAGATGGAGATAGACCAGCATTTATCGAAGAAGCTCGCTGCCATTTGGATGTTTCTCTTCTTATTGAATACACAGGCATCAATAAAGACGATGAAGTTTCATTTATTGAGCAAATTGTCCACCACCTTAGCGCTTCTTTAAAAATAGCAGGTGGTGACATTCTATCTTTTCAAGAACCAACATTGCACAGAATAGAAGAAGGTAATGATATAGATCTGCGCAAGCTAACCCGCAAACTAATGCCTGGTTATGCTATTATTGAGCGGCGTGAATTGATGATAGAAGCTATGGAAAAAGGTCAGGATGCGCTAGATGCCATGCTGGATTATTTGGCTATTCACCATCGTTGCGATAAAGATGATGAGAATAATGTAACATGGTTAAGCCAACGCAAAACATCGGGATGGATTGTACCAATTACCACTGGATTTTACGGCATTACCGAGTTAGGGCAAGCAAAAAACCAGCGTGATCCGGATACTCCACATCGCTTTGCAGAAAGCGTGGTGACCTTGGGTGAATTTCGTATGCCACACCGTATCAGTTCCCTAGATGAAATCCTTTGGTGTTATCATGTGGATTTAGATAAAAATTTATATTTGTGCGAGCAAGTTAATTATTCAAAACAAATTAACAAGTTTTGAAAGGAGAAAAATATGGCAAAGAAAGAAAATGTTGCATCAGTGCTATCGTTTGAAAAGAAACTAGTGCCTTCAGATGGGCGTATGTATGGCACTACATGGAATGAGCGAAATAAGCAAACGCCTTTAAGATTGGTCGAAAAGTCTGTTCGAGGAACTATTTCCAATAGACCAAACAAAAAAGATAAAGAAGCATTTGAAAAAGATCCTTACAAGCTGGACGCAAAAGTTGAAAATGCTAATTTGCAGAGAGTTGATGTATGTTCTTTAGGAGCTGATCAGGACACTTTGAAACTACATTTTACCTTGAAGATACTTGGAGGTATTGAACATCCTTCTGCCTGTAATAACTCAGAATTTAATAAAAGTTACAGGACAGCTGTCAAAAACTATATGCAAAAGAAAGAAGGGTTTAGGGAGTTATCTAAACGATATGCAATAAATATCGCTAATGCACGTTTCTTATGGCGTAATCGTGTAGGCGCAGAAAACATTGAAGTGCAAGTAAACGCCTTAAACAAAAGTTCAGAACAGTCTTGGATATTTGATGCAACCAAGTTTAATACAAGGGAGTTTGATTTTAATGATGCTCAAGTTGATTCATTAGCAGAGCGCATTTCCACTGTTCTAGCGAGCGAAAACGATTTTTTGATGTTGGAAATTACTTGTTTTGCCAAAATTGGAAAGGCTCAGGAAATTTATCCAAGTGAAGAACTGGTTTTGGACAAGAACAATAGTAAATCTAAAAAAAGTAAGGTGCTTTATTCGGTGGACGACATTGCTGCTATGCATTCTCAAAAAATAGGCAATGCATTGCGCACCATTGACACATGGTATCCGGAGTTTAGTGATCCAGAAACATCGGGCGGTCCTATTGCTGTCGAGCCTTACGGTGCTGTTACTAATTTAGGTAAAGCCTTTCGCAATCCAAAGAACAAACAAGATTTCTACACTTTCTTTGACAAATTTGCACGAGGTGAAAAACTAGAACGTATTGAGGATGAGCACTATGTCATGGCTGTTTTAGTACGTGGTGGTGTGTTTGGCAAAAGCGACAAGGAGTAAATATATGAACTATTACCAAGAAATCACCTTGCTACATAGTGCCGATATTGCGTTAAATTTTATCTGGCAAAAGGTCTATCAGCAAGTACATCTTGCTTTGGTAGAAAATAAAGATGCTGATAACGCATCTGCGATTGGAATAGGATTTCCAGAATATGATGTAAACAAACACTGTCTAGGCGCAAAACTTCGCTTATTTTCTCAGAACCAAGCTCAGATACAAAATTTAGATATTAAAAGATGGTTAGTGCATTTAACTGATTATGTGCATCTTACTGAAACGAGAGAAATACCAAAGTCAGTAAGCCAATACGTGCGTTTTAAGAGATTTCAAACACATTCGAATGTTGAGCGTTTAGCTCGTCGTCGAGCAAAACGAAAGAAAGAACCCTTAGAGCAAGCACTAAAACATTATAAAAATTTTGATGAACAATTAACTAATCTTCCTTACATAAACATGTATAGCTTAAGTGAAGAAAAACGATTTAAACTTTTTATTGATGAACAAATAGTTGGTGAGCCAAAATCCGGCAATTTTAGTTGTTATGGTTTAAGCTTAGAGGGTACAACTTTACCTGTTTTTTAATCAATATTTTTTATGAAAAACAAACTTCAAGTATTGGATCATGAAATAGCGGCTTATACCCAAGATAAAATTGAGTACATCTGCATTACCGATATTGCGCGATATAAAAATGTGGAGCGCACCGACATCATTGTAGGAAATTGGTTGCGCAACCGTAATACAATTGAATTTTTGGGTATTTGGGAACAATTGAATAACCCCAGTTTTAAACCCATCGAATTCGATGGGTTTAGAAAACAGGCTGGTCTTAATAGTTTTACTTTGACACCAAAGCAGTGGATCGAAGCGACTGGTGCCATTGGCTTGATTTCAAAAGCAGGGCGCTATGGCGGTACTTTTGCTCAAAAGGATATTGCTTTTGAATTTGCCAGTTGGATTTCAGTCGAGTTTAAACTTTATCTAATCAAGGAATTTCAACGTCTTAAAGAGCAGGAATTTGCGCAGTTAGGGTGGGACATTCGCCGTAATTTAGCCAAGGTGAATTATCATATTCATACTGATGCCATTCAGCAAAATTTAATTCCTAACACATTAACCAAACAGCAAATTAATATGGTATATGCTTCTGAAGCTGATTTATTAAATATGGCTTTATTTGGAATTACTGCAAAACAGTGGCGTGATCAGAATCCAAATCTTAAAGGAAATATTAGAGATTATGCCAATATTCATCAATTGGTTTGTTTGGCAAATATGGAATCAATGAATGCTCATTTTATAGCTAAGGGTTTATCTCAATCAGAGAGATTGAAACAATTGAACGAGTTGGCGATATCACAAATGACAATTTTGTTAAAAACATCAAAAAATCAGCCCGTAAAAATTGGTATGTGATGCTCAAAATCTACATTGTTTGATCAATAATTTTTGCTTTTTGAAAATTAATAGAAAAATCAAATAGTTGCATCTTATACTAAAATGGTTGGTCAATATTAATTAATACGGTTAGATGTTTGTTATTACTTGTTTTTTTGGTTTATAAAGTCTGTTCACTGCCGCACAGGCAGCTTAGAAAGTAATTACACGCATTTTGTAAGTTGCTGCACATGTTCACTGCCGCACAGGCAGCTTAGAAACAAAAGATTTTATATAATGTTATTAATACAAGGTTCACTGCCGCACAGGCAGCTTAGAAATTATCCTATCAGTAGCTGCAATTTCAAAAGTCGTTCACTGCCGCACAGGCAGCTTAGAAATCGACGATCAAATTTTCCTGACGGGTTAATTTGTTCACTGCCGCACAGGCAGCTTAGA
>CAZLRI010000019.1:0-13283 GCA_964561745.1 uncultured Pseudobdellovibrionaceae bacterium
TTTGCTATGGTAGATCGTATTTTTTTAGGAAACGATTTCTTTTTTATGGCACGTCCATGGCGTGCAATTGCAGACTATATTCAGGTTTACAAAAAAGACTGGAAAGGAATTAATGCCCTAACAGAAAATTTACGTATTGAGGAAGATTTAATTAGGCAAGCAAATTTAGACGAATTAGATGAAACCGAATGTTTTTATAAAAGTGTTCGCGTATCAGCTTTTTTCAAAAGTCTTAAAAAGGAAATTAAAAAATGAATACTGAAATAATTCAGGAAAAATTTGATAGTTACCGAACTGCTTCTGTGCAGGAAGAAGAAAATGCGCTTGCTGAAATTACTCATGAAATTGCATTAGCTGGACTTTCCCGCTCAGGATTCTTTAAGGATGCTATTTTTCAGGGTGGTACTTGTTTGAGAATACTTTATAATCTTGAACGATTTTCAGAAGATTTGGATTTTATCCTGAAAAAATCTGATGCAAATTTTAACTGGCAAAATCATTTAAAAAAAGTTGAAGAAGAATTTAACGCTTATGGCATCGAATTAACTGTGGAAGACCGCTCAAAGGCGAACGAAACTGTAAAAAAAGCATTTTTAAAAAATGCTTCAATTGGTAAAATACTTTTGCTTAAACATCCTAAACAAGATGGTATTTCCAAATTAATCAAGATCAAATTTGAAGTAGATATAAATCCTCCAAATGGCAGCGGTTTTGAAACCAAATACCTTAATTTCCCATATCCTTTTCCAATAACTACACAGGATATGCCAAGCCTTCTTGCTGGGAAAAGTCATGCTTTGCTCTGCCGTGAATATACCAAGGGGCGGGATTGGTATGATTTTGCATGGTATGCTGGTAGAAAAACCGGATTAAACTATAATTTTTTATCAAACGCTCTTAACCAGATTGGACCATGGAAAGGTAAAAATCCAATTGTTGATAAAGAATGGTATTTAAATGAGATTAAGCAAAAAATTGAGGTAATAGATTGGGATATTGCCAAACAAGATGTGTCGCGATTTCTCAAACAAAAAGATTTACCAACTATTGAATTCTGGAACCAGAATTATTTTTTAGATTGCTTAGATAAAATGGTGTCTTGCCTGTAAGTCGAAAGCATAAAAGTATCCATAAAATATTCGGACAGGAGTAGACCGCAAATATGTTCCCGTAAACCTATCATATTGAGTCAATTAATCTTTTAGCTTTAACATAATGATATAATTAGAGATTTTATTGTGTTGACAAACAGGGGGGTAGCATTTACAAGATGCAAACATTTGTAATATAAAGATTTTATTATTTGACCGGAAGGTGGTGATATTAGATGCCAGGAGTAAAAATCAGACCAGGAGAATCTTACGAACAAGCGATCAGGCGTTTTAAAAAACAATGTGAAAGAGCTGGAATTTTATCTGAATTGCGGAAGCGTGAATTTTATGAAAAACCTTCGATGTTGCGCAAAAAGAAAAAAGCGCAGGCAAAGAAGCGCATAAAATACGGAACATTCTAAAGCATTAATCGTAGGTTAAAATACTATAAATGCAATCTATCAAAGAAAAAATTAATGGAGATTTAACATCATCCATGAAAGCCAAAGATGCAGTTAAAGTTTCTGCTTTAAGGCTTGTTCTTTCAGCAATTAAAAATCGTGAAATTGAATTTCGCGGCGCTGGTAAAATGAAATTAACAGATTCATTACCAGATGCAGATGTGATGCAGGTTTTGTCTGGTATGGCAAAGCAGAGGCGTGAATCTATTGAGATGTTTGAGCAAGGTGGACGCCATGATTTGAGTGAAAAAGAGGCTGCTGAATTAAATATTCTAATGAGTTACTTGCCACAGCAGCTTTCGGAAAAAGATGTTGAGAAGGTTGTTGTTGAGATCATAAAGGAAACCAGCGCAACTGGAATTAAAGATATGGGGCAGGTAATGAAGCTGGTTATGGCAAAAGTAGCTGGCAAAGCTGATGGCAAAATGGTGAGCGAAGTTGTGAGAAGGAATTTAAATTAATACTGTGATGCGAAACTGGCGGTTATGGCGGGACCAAAGATTTAGACTTTGTTTTTATATTAAAGGAAGGACTAAATTTTATGGTCCCAATTTTATGTCCAATGTAAGCTTATTAGTGCTCTGACAATTTAATTTTCATTAATGCTTGTTATCCCGCACTTGATGCGGGATCCAGAAAAAACTAGATTCCGGATCAAGTCCGGGATGACAAATGCCAGACTTGATAAAAATAAAATTCTCATAGGTCTTGAGGTTATTGATGTTCAATAATGCGATATTAAGTGATATAAGAGATCGAATATCTGTTGTTTCTCTTATTAGCGAGCGTATTCAATTAAAGAAAATAGGTCGTAATTACAAGGGATTATGCCCCTTTCATCAGGAAAAAACCCCTTCATTTATAGTAAGTGACGAAAAGCAAATATACCACTGTTTTGGCTGTGGTGAGGGTGGGGATATATTTAAATTTGTAATGAAATATGAGGGGATTTCGTTTGTAGAGGCTGTTCAGCTTTTAGCGGAAAAGGCTGGAATTGCGCTGCCAAACGGCTTTTTTGCCAAAAATAACTCTAAAGATGCAGATCTAATGCAGCAAAAAAAACTTTTATTTCAAGTTAATAAGATGGTTGCCGAATACTTTCATGCAAACCTGATGGAAAATAAGGGAAAAGAAGCCTGTAATTATCTGGAATCCAGAGGGATAAAAAAAAATGAAAAATTAACGCAACTTTTTTTGGGATATGCCGAAAAGGAATGGGACGGGTTAGTGCGGTTTTTGGAGAAAAAGAAGATACCGCTGAAGTTGGCTTGTGATCTGGGTTTGATAAGAGAACGTAATTCAGAGAACAATTCTTCAAATGGTTTTTACGATTTTTTTAGGAACAGATTAATGTTTCCGATTGTATCCAGACGGGGGGATGTTCTTGGTTTTTCAGGTCGAACGTTGGAAAAAGGTGACGCAGAAACAGCGAAATATATCAATTCAGTTGATTCATTAATTTACGATAAATCTAATAGCGTTTATGGTCTTGATCTGGCTCAGGATGCTATCAGAAAAAAGGATCAGATTATCCTTGTTGAAGGGAATATAGATTTTGTTAGTTTGTATTTAGCTGGTATTGAAAATGTGGTAGCGCCGCTTGGAACTTCGCTTACTATTGGGCAGATAAGGTTGTTGTCGAGGCTTTCCAAGAATATGACGCTGGTTTTTGATGGTGATAAAGCAGGCGGTAACGCAGCTAGACGTGCTTTGCCGTTATTTATTGAAATGGGACTTGTTGCAGAGGCTGTAGCATTGCCTGAAGGAGAGGACCCAGACAGCTTTATCAGAAAAAATGGTGCAGAAGCTTTTTATTCATTGATGGATAAAAAGCAAACGCTCTTTGAATTTGTAATAGACCGAATAATTGAGGATTGTTCTGATGATATGGCTGGTAAGATTGCAGCTATGAAGTTGATAATTCCCAAGCTTCGAGAGGTGAAAGATGGATCTGAACAGGGAATGTATTGTGATTATGTAGCAGGGAAGCTGAAGGTTAAACCGGAAATCATTAAGGATGCTATAAAAAAAGGAGTGGCAGAGCAGTTATCTAAATATGAATCATCAAAAAGATATGATTCAGCAAATAGGAGTGAAAAGAATAATGCTAAGATGCCTGCTAAGCGAACAATCAATGAAGGAGACGGTCTTTTTAGAGCTGAAAGATTGTTAACAGAAACGTTAATAGCAGCTCCCAGATTTGTTTCGTTTGTGTTTGAACGCATTGCTCCGGAAGATTTTACTGATGATTGGTGCAAAAAGATCGTATCAATTTTTTATCAGTATAGAGATCAGAAAGATGTGGATTTTAATCAGGTGTTTAATGAGTTAACAGACCATGATTTAACATCAGAGATCAGACAGATTGCTCTTTCTGAAAATAGTCTGGATCAAAAAGAGATTGAACAACTATTGGTTGATTGTATAACGGCAATTGAAAAAAGAGAGATCTCAAAAGGAATCCAGAAAATTAACAGGGAGATCAAAGATGCTGAAAAAGATGGGAATGAAAAACTTGTGTTTGAACTGCTGGAGCAGAAACGCAGCATAATTTCTAATACTATGAGATAGAAAGTTTTAATACCATTGGTTCTTAAGTAAATGAAAGGGAATGATATTATGAAAAAGAAGCAATCAAAAGAGACGAAGGATATAAAAACTAATAAAGAAGTAGTTTCACCTAAAGAAGTGGCTTTGCCAAATAAGGTTGCAAATGAAATGAGCACTAAAGTTACGATCAAGGAAGTTCAGGATTTGGTTAGTGTTGGCAAGGAAAAGGGATTTTTAACTTATGAAGAGGTGAACGAACATCTTCCAGATGACCTTGTGTCATCTGAGGATCTGGATAATGTTCTGTCCATGTTTGATAATATGGATATAGAAGTTGTTGAGTCTGAGGCTGAAGGCAAAAAAGTTTCTCAAAAACTAGTGCCTAAAGAAAAGATAATTCCTCCTGTGAAAGAAAAGAACGAAGAGCAGGCAGAAGAGGCTCCAGTGGCTGATGTTAAAGCAGACTATGGAAGAACAACTGATCCTGTAAGATTATATTTGAGAAAGATGGGGCAGGTTGCTCTTTTGACAAGAGAGGGTGAGGTCGAGATTGCTAAAAGAATAGAGCAGGGGCAGGATGAGATGTTTAATATTCTTTTGTCTTCGCCAATTGGAATAAAGTTTATTATAGATCTTGGTGAACAGGTTCAGCGGCATAGGATCAGAATTTCAGAGGTGATAAAAGATTTTGATGATCTTGAAGGAGTTGAAGGCTTTAATGAAGATGAAAATAGAAGTAAACTTCTTAAGCTTATTGGAAGGGTTAGGGCCCTGACCAGAAGTTGCCAGACCATTGATAAAAAACTTTTAAATACACATTTAACAGTTAAGGCTCAGGAAAAATTAGCATCAAAAGCCAGAGAAACTCATTACGGTATTCTTAAATGTTTTAAGGACATGAATCTTTCCAACAAGATGATCAATCGGGTTGTGTCATCGTTGCAGGAGGCGATCGACCAGATAGAATCGCAAAAACAAAAGTTGAAAGACTGTGCAAGGAAGCTCAAATGCTCTTTTGATGAGCTTCATGATGAATGCAAGGAATTTAAGAGAACAGATTATCAGAAACGCCGGATATGTGCTAGGACTGATTTGGGAAGAAAAGAGGTAATTGATATTATAGAAATTGCGAACAAAACCGAATCAGAAATGAGAAGGTTGGAGCGTGATGCAGGTCAGGATGTAGATAGTTTAAGAGAGACATATAGGGAAATTAAACGCTGGGAAGTTTTTGCAGAACGTGCAAAAAATGAGCTTGTTGAAGCAAATTTAAGATTGGTGGTTTCAATTGCCAAAAAATATACAAACCGAGGGCTTCAGCTTTTAGATTTGATTCAGGAAGGAAATATTGGTTTAATGAAGGCGGTTGATAAATTTGAATATAGAAGAGGATATAAATTTTCTACATATGCAACATGGTGGATCAGACAGGCAATTACAAGGGCTATAGCTGATCAGGCGCGTACAATTCGTATTCCTGTTCATATGATTGAAACGATTAATAAGCTGGTGAGAACTTCGCGTTATTTGGTGCAGGAGATGGGGCGTGAGCCAAATCCTGAAGAAATTGCTGAAAAGATGGAATTGCCGGTTGAGAAGGTTCATAAAGTATTAAGAATTGCAAAAGAACCAATATCTCTTGAAACCCCTATTGGTGAAGAGGAAAACGGGCATTTAGGGGATTTTATTGAAGATAAATCTATTGTTTCACCTGTAGAATCAGTTGTTAATCTTAATCTTTCCGAGCAAACACAAAGGATATTATCAACATTAACGCCTCGTGAAGAAAAGGTTCTTAGAATGCGCTTTGGAATCGGTGAAAAAAGTGACCATACACTTGAAGAGGTTGGACGCGATTTTTCAGTAACAAGAGAGAGAATCAGACAGATCGAAGCAAAGGCTTTAAGAAAATTGCGCCATCCATCACGAGCTAAAAAATTAAAAAGTTTTATTGATATGTAACTAAGTTGTTGGTTAGTAGTCGATAACTAACGACTGGTTTGTTGACTAATGACTAATTGGGGGAGATCGTGAATAAAAGATTGTTATCACTTGTTGCAATTGCCAGCATAGTTGGAGCAGTTGTTGCCTTAATATCAACTCATCAATATTTTCGAATTTTGACTCAAGGGCTGGAACAGGAAAGTTTCTGTGCCATATCAGAGTTTATTAATTGTGATACAGCAACAGCAAGTTCTTATTCTACTTTTTTACATATCCCTGTGGCGTGGTTTGGTTTTCTTACCTATCTTATAATTACAGGTTTTTCATTTGTTTGTATTTTTTCATCAAAAAAACGCGTTGAAACAGCAGCGATGGCTTGGTTTTTATCCATACTTGCTATTCTATATTCCATACGCATGGCATATGTGCTTGCTTTTATTCTTAAGGTAATTTGTGTTGAATGTGTAGTTCTGTATCTTATAAATATAATCAATTTTATTGTATTGTGGAAGGTGTTGAATGTTCCAATAAAAAAGACTGTGTTGTTTTTTGTAGATTACATAAAAGCGATTTTCAAAAAGACGAATTTAGATTTTTCTCCTAAATTTATTACACATACTATAGTAATTATTTTTGTTTTTGTGGTTGGTTGGCTTCTTATGTATAACAAGGTTTTGGCGTTCAAGCAAAATGAAGGGATTAGTCTTAAACAAAAAGTCGATGCACATTATATTCAGTCTCTTTATGATATTAAGGTAAAACCAGATTGGCCAATGTGGGGAACAAAAGGAGCTCCAGTAACTATAATTGAATTTTCAGAATTCCAATGTCCGTTTTGCAAGCTTTCTGCTTTTAATTTTAAACCATATTTACGCGAATTTAAAAAAGATGTTCAGTATTATTTTGTAAATTATCCGCTTGATAATTCATGTAATGTATTTATGGATCACCAGATGCATCCAAAGGCTTGTATGGAAGCAATGGCAAGCGTTTGTGTTAATAAGCTGGGCGGTGATTTTTGGGGATTTCATGATGATCTTTTTAGGGATCAGAAAAATATTACAAGCGAAAATATGGAAAAGCTGGCTCTTAAATATGGTATAGATAAAACAAAATTTAATGAATGTCTTAATTCTGATGAAATCAAAAAACAAATTGCTGATGATGTTGAGACAGCAAATAGTATATATATAAAAGGCGTGCCTGCTATATTTATTAATGGTAGAAAATTGAAATACTGGCGCGACACAGATTTACTGCGCGAGGCTATTCGTAAGGAAATAAAGGAAAGTAAAAAACAATAATACATTCATCTTGTTATGGTCGCTTTGAAATTATTTGACATTTCAGATATAGTACAATATAATACTATATGTGAAACGTAAAAAAAACATATTAGAAGAACTTACTAATTATCCTTATTTTGATAAAGAGAAACTCAAAACAGAGATTGAACGATTTGGTTTATCCAAGCATTCTGCAGATGCTTATTTAAAAGACAATAGCATAGTAAGATTAAAAAGGGATTTTTATATTCACAAAAATCAATTTGATAAGGAAAAATCAAACCTCTCCTATATTTTTTATATCGCAAATAATCTCAGATTGCCGTCATATGTCAGCATGGAAAGCTCGATGCAGTTTTATGGTCTAATGACTGAAACAGTAACCTATGCTGTAATATCAATTACAAATAAAGTAACAAGAAGTTATAATACAAAATTGGGGAAATTTATCTATCATTCAATTAAAGATGAATTGTTCGATTTTTATGAAACTTATACAAAAGGGGATTATAAGTTCGCTATTGCTACAAATTTTAAATCCATATTTGATTATTTATATTTTTTTACAGATAGATTTAGAAAGCAAATTGATAATTCAGTCTTCGATCTTTTACGAATTGATATTCAAGAGTTATCAATAAAAGATAAAAAACAGTTTAATAGATTGATAAAGAATTATACAAAATCAGGAATAAGAATATGAAGAGTCTTTTGCAGGAACAGTTAACCAACAGAATTAATGAGTTAAAAACCCAAAAGCTTCATGGTCAGAAGATTCTGAATTTGATCAAAGAGTATCTTCATATTATCGTACTTAATTATTTGTATTCCCATAAAATATACAAGAATTGTGTGATGTTTGGCGGTTCGGTACTAAAAGTTTTGTATAATCTTCCAAGAATGTCTGTTGATTTAGATTTTCAGGCGAACTTTTCTATAGATAAAGACCAATTTAAAAAGGAGATCGTTGATTATTTTAAAAACCAATATGGATATAAAGAATTGGGCGTTAACTTAAGTCAATCTCAAGAAAAGGACACTGATGTCTTTCGTTTAACTTTTTCAGGGTTAGATAATTTGGAAATACCAAATATAACCTATACAAAATTAAAAATAAGACTTGATTTTAACAAGTTTGAAACCAACCAGTTTAAAACTATATTAGTGCCAATAAGAAAAGGAGGGTATTATTTTTATTTAAGAACATATCCTGTCTCCACTTTGATGGCCAGTAAGATTGCAGCATTGCTTCATAGGGTTCAATATTGTGTCCCTGATGGTAAAAGATCATTATCCGCAGACTATAAAGGACGTGATGTTTATGATTTTATTTGGTATGTCCGAAATGGAATTGTTCCAAACTTATCATATCTTGCTCAAAAGAAGTGTTTCTATAATGATTACTCAAGTTTATTTAGAGATATAAAAAATAGGTTAAGTACATTGAGTGACAGTGGAGAAGCATTAGAAGCAGATTTAACTCATTTATATTTGGAGCCGGATGAGCTGGATGAATGGATAAATAATTGGAGAGAAAATTTTTTAGGAGGATTACAAAATTATTCTTTTGTAAAAATAGTTAACGTGGAAAATGTTAAATTAATTCAAAATTTTGATACAGATCAATTCACATTCCGATATTACTTTAAGTCAGAAACAAATGAAGATAGACCAGTTTCTTATCAGATAGATATGTCGGAGAGTTTTGTTTTAGATTTTCCAATCAAAGGATTTAAACGCAATAATCTTAATGTTGAGTTTAGCCAAAATATCAAATTAAGTAATAAAAAGATGCTATTAGAATATGCCGGGCTTTTTTATTCAAAAATAGAAGATTTTTTAAAGAGGGTTAATTACATATCTCCGAAACTAAAAATTCAGACAAAATTCATTCAATTAAGATATGAAGGTTATGATCCAGATACCAATATAGTTTTTACAGATAAAGAGTTAACGACTTGCCAGTTTGAGGATTTGCTCTAATTTTCTAAAAAATTCTTTTCCACAGATTCGTAATAATCAATAATCTTTCTCATATATTTTCTCTTTTCCAGATAGTTGCCCGGATAGAAGCTTCTCTTAAATCCATAGATGATTATGTTTTTAAGTCTGTTGGGAGATATATCAAAATTTTTAAGAGCAAGTTCTATTTCATTGGTTACCGTTGTTCTTGATATCAGGCGGTTATCTGTGCAGAACGTTGTTGAAAGCCTTCCCTCCAACATCTGTTTAAAAGGATGCTGAGATAACTTTTTCATACTTGGAGTTGTTTGCATGTTGGATGTGAGGCATGTTTCAATGGTGACTCTTCTGTCTGCTATATATTGTGACAATGCTTGTACATAGCGTTTTCTTGCATGTGCGCTTGGAAGTTCAACAAGGTTGTCGTTGAAAAGATGTGTTCCATGTCCAATTCTGTCAGCATGGCAATCTGTTATTGCCTGAAAGATTGATGCTGGCCCATAGGCTTCTCCTGCATGAACAGTTTTTTTAAGAAAGTTTTTGTGTGCAACATCATATGCTTGTTTATGAATTTCAGCAGGATAACCTTTTTCAGCACCAGCCAGATCAATCCCAACTATAGGTATGCCTAGCTCATCACGTGCCTTGATAATTGCTCGTACAAGATCCAGAGATGCTATGACAAAACGTTCATTGTCAGGCATATCAGGATGCATGTTAAATAGATTTCTATAATAAGGGGAATATTCTTCAGTAAACATTCTTAAAGCACAACCAATGATTCCATATTCAAATGGAGGCTTTTCCCCGCTTTTTATCTCCGGTTTCTGGTTTATCTCTTTTTTTGCGCGGTCAAAACCTTTTGCTACACTTGCCAATGTGTCAATAATCGACATGCTTGCATTAACATGTCTTTGCGGTGCAAACCTAGGTTCAATATAATAAACCCCTTCATTAAATGCATCAAATGCCAATTCGTATGAGACACGTTCAATGCCTTCAGGTGTTTGCATTACAGCAGTGGTATATTGAAAACCCTGCAGATATTCGTTCAGATCTTTGTAGTTTTCTTTAAATACAAGATCTTTTAAACCCTGCTCAGTATTGGACGGTAAAAGTATTTTGTTCTCTTTTGCTATTTCTATAAGGGTGGATATCCTGAGGCTGCCGTCTAAGTGACAGTGAATGTCTGTTTTAGGTAATGCTTTTATAAAATCCTTTGAAAAATTATTTGCCATTTACTAATAGCACGTTATGAAACAGGAGCGTATTGTAGACAGTACGGCACATGTTTTTTACGTGATACCTTTTGTTAACCTTTCCCATTCCTTATCTGAAAGCTTTTGAATATCGCTGATCTGTTCTTTGTTTAAGTGTTTAAAGCGCCCCTGTTTTTTTAGATACCCTTCAACTGAAAGGCATTTGGGTTCAATGTTTATAATGGTTTTCTCGCCATCGAAGATCTCATATATCGGAAACATTTTAGTTTCAACTGCTAAACGCATTATTTCCACTGATTCCGAGCTCTCTATTTTCCAACCAGGTATGCATGAGCTAAGTATGTGTATGAATCTAGTGCCTTTTATGCCCATAGCTTTTTTAAATTTTAACATTAAATCATGTGGAAAGGCTGGTGTGGCTGTTGCAATATACGGTATGTTGTGAGCAGCCATTATCCTGTGAATAGATTTTTTAGCTCCAAGTTTGGGATGGCTTGTAGGTGTATCTGTAGTCCATGCATAGAGAGGTGTTGCTGATGATCTTTGAATGCCGGTATTCATATAAGCTTCATTATCGTAACAAATATAAAGTATGTTTTCATTTCTTTCAGCAGCAGATGACAATGCCTGCAATCCTATGTCAAATGTGCCTCCATCTCCAGCCCAGCATAATACAGTAGTGTCATGTTTGTTTTGCATGTCCAGAGCTGCTCGTATTCCTGAAGCAGTTGATGCAGCTGTTTCAAAAGCGCAGTGCATTAAGGGAAACTCCAAATTTGTATATGGAAAAGGTCCGGGTATCACAGACCAGCAACATGCAGGGATAACTACTACAAGATTGTTTTTTTCAACAGCTTTAAGGGCCATACGCATTGCCATTGCAGCACCACACCCCGGACATGCAAGATGGCCTGATGTCATAGACTCGCTTGTTGGATATTTCTGAGGATCCACCCCCTGCCTAAAGACGCTTCTATCTGTATTTATTCTTTCAACTCTATCCATATGGGTTCCTCTGTTACAGATTCGCTGTTTTTGGTTATTTCATATGCTTTTATAATGCTATCAACAGTTATATCTCTGCCTCCCAGTCCTATTAAAAAACTAAAGACCTCTGGAATGTTTTCTTTGCCAAATAAAGCAGCTTTTAATTCACTGCACCAGATACCTCCGGAGCCGTGGCTTATATTTCGATCCAGAACAGCAACTTTCTCTAATGTTTTTCTGCCATCGATGTTGCCGATTGCCTCGTAGATGTCTTTTTTGGGAAACGGTCGCAACATCTTTAGTTTTAGAAGACCAACAGATTCGCCATTTTCCCGTAATTGATCTATGGCGATTCTGGTGGTTGATGTCATGCTTCCACTTGTTACAAGCACTATCTTGGCATCCTCTGTTCTATAGGTTTCTATAGGTCCATAGTATCTTTTAAATTTTTTTGAAAATTCTTTTGCCGCGTCTTTATAAGTTTCTAAAGATTTCCTGTGCGCATCTTCCATGATATGTCTGAACTCCATGTAATATTCCGGACTTGTTAATGCGCTGAATGCATAATTTTCTTTTGAAAGAAGCGTATGTTTTGCGTTTCTTGGAGGAAGATAGCTGTCAACATCGCTCTGGTCAGGAATTTTTACAGGCTCATAGGTATGCGAAAGAATGAATGCATCATAGACAACCATGACCGGAAGAGATGCTTTCTCAGCAAGTTTATAAGCTATGATGATAGTGTCTAAAACCTCTTGATTTGTTTCGCAATAGAGTTGAATCCATCCTGTGTCTCGCTGAGCCAGAGAATCAGTCTGATCGCTCCAGATGCTCCACCCTGGCGCCATTGCTCTGTTTACATTGGCTAGCACTATAGGCAGCCTGGCATATGAAGCCCAGAAGAGAAGTTCGTGCATTAACGCCAATCCTTGAGATGATGTGGCTGTGAATACCCTTGCTCCAGCTTGTGAGGCTCCTATGCATGAAGCCATGGCAGAATGCTCGGATTCCACCTTGATGAATTTTGCTGCCAGAGCCCCTGATGCACACATATCTGAAAGTTCCTCTATAACCTGTGTTTGAGGGGTTATTGGGTAGGCTGCAATAACTTGTGTTCTTGAAAGCTTTACTCCGTGCGAAGTGGAGTGATTGCCCATTAATATTTCTTTGTTTGCCATAATAAATTCGATGGGCGATGTGCGGTGTTCGATGAGCGAGAACACCCATCACCCATCGCATATCGAATACGCCCATCTCTCATTGCCCATCGCTCATTGTCCATCGTCCATCGAACTAAAACCCTGTTGGTTCTTCAATTAATTCCATTGCAGCTCTGGGACACTCGGTAACGCATATGCCGCAGCCTTTGCAATGTGTGTAATCTATCTCATATCTGTTGTCTAATTTTACAATTGAGATGTCAGGACAATATATATAGCAATTGTCGCAATCAATACACCGGCCGCAATGCAGACATCTTGCAAGTTCGCCGGCTAAAGTTTTTTTATCACATTCTAATTCAATCTCAGCAAAAGGATTGTTTACAAGTCTTTCTGAGACAGAAAGTTTATTTTGTATATTTGGTTTTGCTTCGTAAAAATAAGATTTGTTCAAGTCGTTAAAAGTAACAATTTCTCTTTTTTCGCTGACCGATATTTCCGGAGTTTTTTTATGTTCCTGATTCAAATAGTCAATATAGGCTTTCATCTCCACATAATTTGTGCTTTCAAAACTTATTTCTGGAAATATATTATCAAAATATATTTTTCTAAAAAAACAATATAT
>CAZLRI010000020.1:0-13146 GCA_964561745.1 uncultured Pseudobdellovibrionaceae bacterium
AAAAACGTGATCGCTAGTTTAGATCAAATTCAAATGCAGGAGCTTAAAATCAACGATGAATGGACGCCCATTTTGCCAACGGAATTGAGAGAAGATCAAAAACAAATATTGGAGGCAATTGGCGTTGTGCTTCCAAAAACCATTCGTCGATCACCACCCTGCGTAACAAAAAAACGAAAAACCTGTAGCTACGACAAAAAAACAGCATCATCACCAGCAAACCCTTAACAACTTTGCACTACAGGTCAATCTATCCATAAACGTTAGGGGGAACTTCCGTTGTATCTCTGAATTGCACTAAAAAATTAAGCCGCTTAAATCTACTTAAGCGGCTTAATAAATAACAAATTATCTTATAAACTATACGTCATTTGGGACTACATCACCTGTAGGAGGATTTTCCTCTCCGTCTTCATTTCCAACATTTCCCCTAGTCTACCACTTCTCCTCCGTCTTGTTGGAGAGGAGTTAGATCCTGATCAGGCACTGTCGTATTTCCCTGTACAGTCACATCTCCATTATCTTCTGGAGGAGTATTTTCATCTCCAGGCTCTTGGGGAGTTTCCTCAATAGGAGCAATAATGCCGCCAATCACAAGATTCGCTATTGCAGCAGACTTATCACCACCATAGGAGATTATATATTGAAGGACGTCATTCCCCATATCTTTAGCACCAATTGCAACTGTCTTTACAGGCACATCCTGAAAACCAGCAGATGATACTAATGTCCATGATGTTCCTGAATCTCTGCTTACATACAAACCGCCTGCTGTACCAGCAAGGATTACACCTGCGCGATACGGATCTGTATCCAAAGAATAAACTTTAGCTGGGATAGCCTTTGTTTCCCATGTTCCTATCGCTGCACCTAAATCACGATACTTAATAGCCTCTGCTGTACCAATATAAAGTTTATTGCCAACATCATCCACCTTTACAGCAAATACTCTATCGCTAATACCATCCATCTGCGCCCATGTTTCACCTGAATCGCTGCTTACATAAAGACCTCTGTCTGTAGCTGCATATATTTTACCATTTGCTATATCCAGATCATGTGTTGGAAATCCATAAATCGGATATGCAGTTTTGTCGATCTGACCTTCCTGTCTTGGAACACCGTTAATATAATCCCATGAAGGATTAGCAATATACTGGGAAATATCTGTATATGTAAGTGTTCCAATATCTGTAGCTACTATTAAATGGCTACCATCAACCAGAATATCGCAACCTTGCCCGAGTGATCCAAATTCCGCGCCATTACCCGGCACAATATCGCCACCGCATGATTCATAGTCATCAAGCTGAGGACGTATCATCACTGTAACAAGACCCCATGTTGCGCCATCATCTTTTGAATACTTCACAGCACCGGTTGTTCCAACAAATGCTATGTTGTTTGCCTTATCCATTGCAATGGCTCTGGCAGGAAATGTGTTGATCATATTAAAGAACGAAGTTCCACCATCCTTAAATGTATTTCCACTCCCTGCGTATTTCAGCACATCATTACTAAAATCAACATCCCATTCTGCAAAAATCTTTCCATCATCAACATCGACCTTAAACACACTCACAGCGCCTACATCTTTACCATCCTTTTTAATTGTAGTATATTCGTTCTTCCTAACACCAACAAGCGCTTGAGTTGGATCTTCTTCATCAAGAAATATCTTTGATATCTCGGCAACATCTTCTCCAAGATGATAAGCAATCGGATTAACTGCCTGAACAATCTTTGGATGTTTAACCTCAGCACCGCCAGTACATACCACAGAAGCATCCAAGCCTTCTTTTGGCATAATAATATCATTAACAGTCAACTTACCTGTTGCAGGAAGCTGATGAGATGTTCCACCTATCTTAATTTCACTTATCGCACCTCTTGCACTTCCGGGAACCACATCAGGATCAACAACCACAGTGACCTTTTCTCCTTCAAACGCCCATGGGTCAGCAGTAAACTGTGCATCTGCAATCTGCCCCATTCTTAATGTAACAAGCACCGTTGATGTTGCTTCTCTATCTCCAAGTGTTGCAGTTAAAGTAAACCGTGTATTCTCATTTACCACACACTGTGTTTCTCCCATACCATCTGATCCTGAAAGATCAGCATTTTCAGGAAGTGGCGGCGTACATTCAACTGTTTTATCAGCTGTTACTGTAGCCAAAGCCTCTTTTGGAGAAACCACATATGATATTATCATCATGCCAAAGTTTGTTACCTCATGAGTACCTTCCTCGCCTTCAGCTTTAATAGTTGCAGAGAGATTATTAATAACCTCAACTGTAACTGATGCGCTTGCATGCCCACCGTTATCGGTTGTTCCTTCAACAGTATATGTGGTTGTTTCAGTTGGTGTAACAGTTGAGCAACCTGCGATAACACCTTCTGTCACAGCATCGCCCATACAACCTTCTTCAGCTTCAATATCTAAGGAATCCGAGCCACTCACCCCTCTAACAGAGGCAGAGGCTGTATCTGGTGTAACAACCCATCTGATTATTGTTGATTCACCTAAGTTAATCGCTGTCTTTTCAGCAGTAATATCAGCAGTAACTTCACCTGATTGCAGCACTGTAACTGTAATTGTAGCTGTAACTGTTGCAGTTGTTGGAACAAGGTTGGGTTCTGGCAAAAGAAGTTCATCTGGAATCTGACCCATTTTCCCAAGATTCACAGCATCTTTCTTTTCTTCGCCATCTTCTGCTGGAGTATTTTCATCAGCATTAACAGATCCTTCTGGCACCATGATTGTATTGCTGGCAGTTAGGATAAACGTGGTTGTGGATGTCATATCCGTAACCTTAGTTGATCCCTCTAATTCCTCAAATTCAGCATGAAATTGAAATTTAGCATCTGGAGCTGACGCAATCTCAATCTTTGTTGCACCCTCAACCTTATATGAGAGTTCTGTTGCTTCACCCGGCTTAATAGTATCCGGAGTTGCAATAAATGAAATAACCACTGGCTCAGGCGCAGTAATAACCGGCGCTGGAGCAAGCTTCATTTCACCATCGCTGCATGAAGCAAACAAAGCTGCAAATCCTATTGCAACAATCATGCGCCATATACTTGATCTGTTTTTCATAAATTCCCCTTTCTTAATGTCTTATCGCTTTGTCATTCCCTCCCCCTTGTGGGGAGTTGTTTTTGATCTTAATTCCCTCCCCCTTGTGGGGAGGGCTAGGGAGGGGGGTCTGCCCTTCCCTTATCACTCTTCAACCCCCTCCCTTACCCTCCCCACAAGGGAATTAAGAGGGGAAAGTCAATCATCTCCAACTATTTGAATCATCTGTTTCTGCTGCTACTTCTTCTTCAGCTTCTTCTTCTTCCGCTCTCTCACCATCTTCCCCTACGCTATCATCATTTTCTTCTTGTTCTGGGCGCTCTGCGCGTTCCGGGCGATTAGCGCGCGACGGGCTGGAGGAGGTTCTTTCTGCCAGCGGTGCTCCATTTGTTCCAAACCTAATGCCCCAAAACAACCTTGCAGACAAATCATCACCTGGTTGAGCAGTTGCAATTGTTCCAATTGTTCCGCCTAAACAAACCTGAGCCCAGCACAGATCAATATTTACTAAAAATTCTACACCTCTGTTTCCAATTAGATATCGGCTGTTAAAACCCTCAAATGTGTCTCCTTCAACAGTACCACTTCCAGCGCACATTGGATCATCATTAGGACATACTTCATCTTCTCCACTTGCAGAGTGATAACTACCGCGCACTCCATAACGTGCCTCGAAATTACCGCTGCTTCTATAAAGAACTCCGGATGCTTGTGCCGCAACTGTATGGTCATCCCTTTCCACTCCGGTGTTATCAACATTTCTAACATAACGATAAGCAGCATCCAGATTTAACCACCTTCTTATACCCCAATGTATTCCACCAGCAACTCCATATGCTGCTGAGCCTTCATTAGATCCGCTTAAGACGCGACCAAACGAAACCATAGCGCCTAGAACAAAATCTCCTACAGTAACTGACAAATTGGCATCTCCTGAAAGGTTCCAACCATCCCAAAATGTCATGGTATCAGGATGTTCAAAATTTAGCGATGTTCCGCCAGATCCCGCAACTACCCTTATGTCAAGGGCAACAGGTGTGTGTCTTAATGTATATTGACCTACAAAACCTGCTGTGCGTGATGATGTTTCATAAGGGAATGTACCCCATGGCGTGGGGCTACTACCCAAGACATCGTCCGTGACCGCAAGACCAGGTCTTGCACCAATTAGAGGACCACTCAATGTCAATGATTGATCACCGTCAGCCCATTGAAAACCTATACGAGCATATGCTTTTCTTATAGAAGAAAAATCTGTGTGCCCATCAATATCTTCTATAAGAGCATCTTCCGGCGATGGATTGATTGCACCCGGCAAGTGCATTACATCTCCTTCAAGACCAATACCATACAAAAATGAACCTCTGTGACCCGCCCATGCTGCATCTAAATGCAACATCACACCAGCGTCGGAGTTCAAACCAACCGCATCAATTTGGGCATTCATCCTTAAAGAGCTATTGGGAAATTCCCAATTAGTCCCATATCCCATCCAACCGCCCTGATTCGCCTCTTCAAACCCATACTCTATATTGAACGGACCATTTGGTCTTCCTGAATCACAAGGAGCTGCTGAGCGAACGATTACATCTGGCAATGAAAATATTCCTCCACGATCATGTCGCCGACCTGTTGCATGACTATTATTAAGCAAACCTGTGACATATCTATTTACATTTCTTTCAATGCTTTGCATTGCAGCGCCGCTCTCTTCACCTTCATTTTCATCTGCAGCTTCGCGAACCAGCCGGTTTACGTGCGCTGCTCCACCATGAAAACCTGCTTGCGCCATTCTGCCAAGTAATCCATTTGCAAATCTTTCAGCCGAACCTTGTCGCAACTCAACTGTTGAATTAGCTCCGTTTCTTGTAACTCCGTTAACATAGGTTAATGGTAATTGAGCATTACTTAAAGTTCTAATCTGTCTAGCAAGGTTGGTTGCCAAAGCAGTTTCATCTGGTGTGCCGTTTAATTCACTTCTTCCTCTTTCAACACCACCGGCTCCACCTACTTCTGCCAACACTTCATTCCACAATCTAACTGCTGTGGCTTGACGAGCCTGATCATTTAGAAATACTCTTAGCTCATCTGGAATCTCGTCAACCCTTGCTTGACCAAAAGAAAGTCTAAGACCATTAATTCTGGTTGGGAGATTGTCGTCATCTACATCCATTGTGCATGCAGTAACACGCGCGTTTCTTGATCTTAGCTGATCTCCAAAATGTTCTACATCACTACCCAAAACATCCCTTGTCATAATAGAAACCAATGCCTCATCTATGCCTGGATTTGGATTTGTTACAGGAGTTTCTTCTTCTTCTTCATCTGTTGCTGCTAAAGCTGGTGACCAAGAGCCTGTTCTTAAAAGGTCAAGGGCTCCCCGATATCTTGTCATTTGTTCTGGCAATGTAAAAACCATATCTGGAGCTGTTGGAGTTGTTGAAGTTGTTGGAGTTGTTGGAGCTGCTGGAGCTGTTGGAGCTGCTGGAGCTGTTGGAGTTGGAGTTGCTGGAGCTGGAGCTGCTGGAGTTCTTGAGTCTATCATCAATTGATTAAGCGCATTGTCAAATTCAGTAACACCCCTTAAATCATCCTCTACCTGAACTCTTAAGCGTCTTAACTCAGCTATTGTTTCAAGGGTAACATCTGTTTCTTCAACGCCTGCATGTTCTGCAAATCTAGCTAACAGGCTTGGGTGATCTTCACCTGATTCATCAACTCTTGCTATATCAACCAGATTATCTTCACCAAACACGCCATCTGCGTAAGCGCCAGTCAAGTATCTTAAGAATACATCGTCACTCATACGATCATCATCATTTTCTTCGCCTCTTACTTCAGTTACAATCCCAGATATCGAAGTTATAATTTCCTCTCGAACACCTGAATCTCTCCTATCTGCTGCTGGCACATATTGAAGCGCTTCTCTGTAGATACGAATGACTTGATCGCTTATAAAAAGGTCGTCGCCTGCTATGCTTTGAATAGCAGCTGCAACTGCTGGATCAAGGATAACTCCGTCTTCGAGGTCTCCGGCTGAAGCATGACCTTCATTTGCGCGTTCAACCGCCCATTCTGTGATGTATTCGTTTAATGTAAGGTATCTAGGCTCTGTATCTCCCAGAACCATAACATCTCTATGTTGACTAGCTGTAGCAGGGGCTACGGCAGCTATTGTGCATGCTGCTGTTGCGCTTCTTGATCTATTGTTACTTCCTGCCCAATGATTTACAACACATGCGTCATATGCCCATGGAAGCCCTAAATTCACGTAATTAAGATATTCATCCTGAAACTGATTATCGACCGTTCCAAAACCTTCCCGGACCATACCTTCAAAATTTGTTACGCATGTAGGATCATTATTATGTGCTGGTCCATAAATACTAACCCCACAATAATTATCAGCTCCTGCTGTAAGCACTTGATTTAATCTTAATTGTTGTTCTCCACATGAAATCATTTTTCCTCCTTACATCCCCCGTGTTTATATAATCCCTAATTACTTCTATAGCTACCAACTCGACACATACAATCTTGCCAATCTTGCGAACTTCTTGGCCGTTCCGAAGTTGTACAAAATCCACTTCTGCCAGCTGGCATTGGAAGGCGACATGCTTCTTGTCCTTGTGTCTGTCCACCACCACCACCTCCACCTCCACCCAATCTTGCTGGCACAGTTGCCAGTCTTCTTAGGATAATTGCTGCAAGTGTGTATTCTGGAAATTCACCGTTCCACTCAATATTTTCGTAATTTCTTAATTGAGTAGCATTAGGTAACGTATTAACGTCCACACCCACGGCTGCTGCAACCTCTACTTTTACTCTTTGTATTAAACTTCTTCTATCAGCGTTTGGAATTCTTGTGGTGGTATTTCTATCAAGCAACCTATCTACAATTGCATTTGCATGGGCTAGATAGGTTCCATATTCAACAGTTGCTATTGAGTTAGTTCCTTGCCAAGCCAACAACTCAGTTGCATTATCATCATTATATTGGCTATTGCCTGATATGTAGTTTAGGATTCCTTCAGCTACCTGAACGTCTTCATAATCTATACATTGAGGGAAGGAGAATGCTATACGAGCGCTATTTATAGCTTGATCCAGCCCATCCCTGTTATATAAATTTGCTGCCTCTACTGAAATAAAATAAGAAAGAGAGCTGAGTGTGCTTACTATAACTGGATTTTTTGCATAGGTTTCAATACTACTTAAAAAGTCAATCAAAGCTTGTTCTTGCGTCGGATTCCTGGTTGCAGCACCTCTGGTGCTTACAAAAGCCCGTGCTTGGACTGGATTCAAAGCAATAGTGAAAAACCTTTGTGCAAGCGCTGCTGAAGTTATATCTTCTCCAAAATTATAAAAACTCCTTGAACAAACTCTCCATCTATAATCATTCTCAAACCTCATTAATCTCTGATTCAATAACATCTCTCGTTGGTTAGCATCTCCCATAATTCTTACTGCTGCTGTATAAAAAGGCTCATCAACATAACTATCAAGCCCAGCTGGGTTTCTAGCATTAGCACTCACACATGGATCTGTAAGCAAAGGAGCTAGAGCTTCGGGAGTTGGAGTTGGTGTTGGTGGTGTTGATCGACAGGATTGTCCGGTTGGGCATGCTGCTCCTGCGCCCTCTCCTCCAGGACAACCTCTTGTTGCCAAAAAACCGGCTAGTACTCCAACCCCTAGTCCTCCCAACGCCCAAAAGACTCTCACTCTTCCACTCTCGCCTGATCCTAACATAATTTCCTCCCTTTATTTTTTTATTACCTACTTAAATATCAGTTCTAGTTTAGGGTTTCAGAATTAACTATCACAATATTGTTTTCCCCCTCCCTAGCCCTCCCCACAAGTGGGAGGGAAACTTTAGGACCCCCTCCCTAGCCGCTGCCCACAGGTGGGAGGGAAACTTTAGAACCCCCTCCCTAGCCGCTGCCCACAGGTGGGAGGGAATCTGGCAAAAGCGCTTAATACCTATGTCTGCCATTTATCAATTTTACAATTTTGCTTTTGCAATAATGTTATCGGCATATACCAAAAATAGTTGCTAACTTTTTTCATTTTTTTTCATTTTTCTGCCTTTATCACAAAAAGTCCTTAAAATTCAAGGTGCTATAGCTCGTCGTGCGTCAGTCGTCGGTCGTACATCGTTTGGTTTTCACTATTTACGATGTACGCACACCGCACATCGCCCATCGAAACAGCCCTCCATATATATTATCGGCTGATAGTGAAAAAAGTTGCGTGGTTTTTTTAAAAGACTGGATTACCTAATCAAGCATGTCCTCTGACTTGATCAGTGGATCAGATGATGACAAGTTATAATTATTTTTTGGAAAAACACATTTGACTACACTCACAAAACGCAGCGGAATAGGCAAAACAGCTCTTCTTATCCAAGCTTGTCTTTCTAAAACTTCAATATTTTTTCTATTTTTAATTTAAGGCTTGGAATTTCTTTTTGTGTAACCTGCCAAACTGCTTCAAGATCCACTCCCATATAATCATGAATCAGAACATCTCTTAAACCAGCAATTCTTTTCCATGGGATACTTTCATGTTGCATGCGAAGGTCACTTGATAATTTTTTGGTGGCTTCTCCGATGATTTCAAGTTGTCTTATTATAGCATCTTGCCAATGGGATTCTAGCATAAACACATCTTTACCGACAGAAACATACTCTTCTATCTTGTTGGTCGCATCAAGGATATGCAACAAATAGACACTATCTTTTTTCATAAGTTCACAGCCTCTTTGAATATTTCATCTTTCAGATAGGGGCTAATTGAATTTTCTGTAACAACATCTACAGGACAGCCTAAGAGGTCCTCCAAATCTTGTTTCAAGGCGATAATATCCAAAAGACTTCTACTCCGTTCCATTTTAACAAGGATATCAACATCATTTGTTTTTTTTTCACCTCTAGACACAGAGCCAAACAACCTAAGATTTTTGGCGCCATACTTTCGCGCTATTCTTAATATATCTTCTCTTTTTTGATTTATTTTTTTACTCACATTCATAGTTTCTTTTTTACTCCCAAAATTATAGAGGCACAATGTTTAATTTTAAAATTAAACAGGCAGGTTCTCGCAAAATGTTGGGGCATCTATTACATAAACAAGGTTAAGGTCTTCTTAAAAACCCCCTCAATCCCCCTTTTCAAAGGGGGAAGTTTTCTTAAAGCCCCATCTTTTCCACTTTCCGCCATTTGGCGTAACGTCCGAGACCTGTGGGTTTAATGGATGAATTGGATTTTAAATCCAAAAGCGCCTGTTGTCTGGAAACAGAATTATAAATTGCCTTAAGATATTCCTGTAAAGTAATCTCTTTTTTCAAACTCAATAACCGATTTAATATATTGCGCCTTGAATTAGAATCTAATTTCCCAATTGTTTGTTTTTCTCCTGAATCAATTACCGGACGCGCATTTGATAAAAACCCCCATTGTTTATATTCAAACAAACATTCCTCAACAGCTTGTTTTGCAAGTTGTCCGCCCGGGGAATAAAGATCAAAAAAGAAGTATTGAATTGGAACTGATTTCAAACCAACCGCAAGGTAGTCAAAATAAAAAATGGTTTCTTTATCAGAAGACATCTGTTTTACAAATTCTCCGAGCACACAGATTACCTGAGGGGTTTTCATTTTATTATAAAATGACCTAAGACTTGCAGGATTAATCTCCTGCCAATGAGAATAAAATAATTTACCAATATTTCAAAAAGGCGCGGATCATATCGAGACATATCACAAGCTAATGCCAAAAGATGTTCTCTGTTTTTTATTGCTTTATATGGCCACGAAGATTTCATGCCAACACAATTTGCCTTGATTTTGCCAAGCTCATAATACATGCGGCTTAAATGTTTGGTGCTGGGAGTTTCAATCAACATAGGCTATTTTCCAATCTGTTCTCTGATATCACTTAAAAAATCCAATGCATCTCTGGCATTAGAGAGCCCTTTATCAAGAAGCTCATGAATATAATTCTCCACCTTGTCCAAATTTTTACATCTCTTTGCTAATACACGCGCATGACCAATATCTTTTTCCCTTCCTGAAAAACACTTCATTATTAAAAGATCTGATATATCAAGAGCTAAGACCTCCAATCTTTTTCCTGCATATACTTTTTTGGTTCGTTTTTCATATCCAGATGGAATCGTGTAAGTAAACGTGCTGAAGTAACTATTAAACCAATGTGCGTGTATATGAAGTTCCTTTGCCACATCTTTAACAAGAGAATCTAATTCAGCAGGCATAGTTTCTGTGCCAACTAAAACCCCATCTATATCCATAGTAGATAACGGAATATCATAAGCCAGCAGCATGGCAGCTCCGCCACCAATTACAATCTTCGTGGGCTTATCTAAGCGCTTATCCAAAGCAGTAAGCGCTTTTAACATGATTAATTTATCCATGCATATATAATACAATATTTAATGACTAATAGTCAATGAATTTGTCATTAAATATTATACTAACACCCGAAGTTTTTTAAAAAAGAATAGATCCTCGGGTCAAGCCCGAGGATGACAAGCGATAAACACGAGGATGACAAACAACTGATGTTTACAAAATTTCCCATTGTTTATGCATCTGGGAGATCACCTGAACATTGGGAAGATATGCGCTGAAAAGCCTGCTAAATGAATTCAACTGTTCATCTGATATTGTTTCATGAAATGTCAGCGTAGCACTTGCCGGCTGAATAATAACCGGTATATGCCGATTTATTTTTGATATGAGTCGAATCGCCATTTCAACATCCTGAGATGATGTATGAGATGAAACAACAAGTTTTACATAGACCTCTTTTTTATTTAAGAGCGCTATATTTAAGAATTCTCTATGTTCATCCCAAAAAGGTTTTAGACCGGTTGATGAAGGAAGTTTAATATCCATACTGATTATATGAACATGTGAAATAATCTCCATTAAGTTTTGATAATGCACGCCACAGGTTTCCAATAAAATTTTATTTTTAAATGATATTGTGGGCAGCCATTCAGATAAGAAAGGTGTTTGTATAAGAGGCTCTCCGCCGGTAATACTTATGTATTCATTTTCATATGAAAGCAAAATTTCATTTAAATCAGGAACGCTGATCGGATTTTTTTTAATATAAAATTTACCTGATCCAGGAGAGGTTTCTACTTTAAAATCCGTATGAAGTATTGATGCTTCATGAGTATCACACCATTTACAACCAAGATTACACTGGGAAAATCTGACAAAGGTCATAGGAGTGCCAACAAGAGGGCCTTCGCCCTGCCTTGAGGAAAATATCTCAACAATGTTTGCAAGATGGTTCATAAATTATTCGGTGAGCGGTGTTAGATGTGCGATGTGCGTCACCCATCTCACATCGCACATCGCACATCGATTTTTATAAAACAGCTCTTACCTTTCGTTGCGCGATACCAGCTGAGAATATTTCATCTGAATATCTTTTTAATATAATGCCGGCAAAATCAACAACATTAACATTGTAATCGTCAAGTCCCTTTGTAGCAACCGGAGTTCCTTTGCTATCTATATTAATTCCAAAATGAATAAGAGATGATACAGGCGATTTTGTGGCTATGGAAACAGAGAGTTTTTTATCTCCGTCAAATATATCATCTCCTGTCCTTTTTATATTATAAACACCGGTCATTGCTCGTAATTCATCAGCCACAATTGAACACAAAAGCCTTTGCGCAAAAATAGTTGATTTAAGATCCATTTCAAAATGTTCTGCGATAAAATGCAGCATTAAATTGCTATAGATGCCCTCTTTATTATGCACATCTACCAGATCAACCATATATTTAAGGCTTACATCTGCAGGACCGCAAAACGCAACTATTGCATCATCCAGAATCTTTGTGTTTTCAAATATCCAGTGAGATCTTAACTGGGAACCGTCATATTTTATTTTTTTGTCTATATATAATGTTTTCATATTTCGTTGTGTGTTATGCGATTTGCGGTGTGCGCACATCTCTCATCGCGTAACAAATCGCCCCCTCCCTTAACCCTCCCCACAATGGGGCGGGAATAATAAAGAAAACCGTTTTATAATAACATCCTCTGCCTTATTCTCCTCCAATGCCCTAATCGATCGAGCACATGATTCACAAGCGCCACACATGCTTTTGCCTCCTTTATAACAACTCCAGAAAAAATCAAAGTTTAAACCAAGCGCAAAACCTCTCTTAACTATTTGTGTTTTAGTCATATTTTTGCAAGAGCTCACAACTTTTACATGATTTAAGGTTGAATAATATAATGATCTGTTAATTGCTTTTATAAATTCCAATGAATTATCTGGAAACGTATTTGCCTCTTCTTTATTAAATCCGGTTATAATAACACCTATTTTCATAGATTCAGCATATGCGGCTACAACATTAATAAACAAAGCGTTTCTATTTGGCACCCATACTGCATTAGCGCTTGCTTGTTCCTTTTTAGCAAATCTCCCAAGTTCAGAAGCTTTATATACAGGGAGACACCCTGTTCGTTTATTAAGCAAAGATCCAGATACATCATTAAGCCAAGGAAGGAGGAAATGCTTATGTTTTATATGATATGCCTTACAAAATTTTTTTGCTGCTGCTATTTCCTGTTTTGCAGCTGCTTGTCCATAATCAAATGTAATCGCAAGATTCACATTATATTTTTTTAAAGAAATAAGCGTGGCAATCTCTGAATCCAAACCACCTGAAAGCAAGACTATTGCTCTTTTTTTTTGCATTTTATAAAACCCCCTCCCTAACCCTCCCCACAGGTGGGAGGGAATTTTTTATTTTACCTTTTTATTGTTGCCCCATGATCAGGATCTTCCCAAACAGTTACGGAAACAACTTTGGCTCTTTTATTTTTAAAATAATTTACCGTCTTATTAAAAATATATTCGGCCAAGTTTTCAGCTGATGGGCTTTTTTCAGAAAACAAATTAAGTTCATTTAAATTTTTTCCATCTAATAGCGATACAATATTTTTAAGCAACTCATCTATTTCAACAAAATCAGCCACACACCCTGAGCGATCTAATGTTTCAGCTCCAAGACAT